>NZ_GL830888.1:49303-71296 GCF_000188175.1 Phascolarctobacterium succinatutens YIT 12067
ACAAAAAAGCAGTACACATAGCATCCGAAAGTTCGGATACCATAAGTACTGCCAAATTACTACCGACGTAAGCCGATAGGCACTGCTTATTTTGTTGTAAATGTGAAGCTAAGCTAAGTATAAAGAAAAGGAAAAACAAAGTCAAGAGAAAATTCTGAAAACAATAATAATGCTTATCATACAGGTGATACTGTGTGTGCTGAATTTTTGTGTACTGCAGTAAGCTTTCAATCTGCCGTATATGAAAAAAATCAGGACCGGATAGCGGTCCTGGTATAAAAATATAAGCTACAGCCAACTAATGGATTTTCTGGCGTCAGCAAATCGACATTGTCCTTTTGTGACAGGCCTGTTTTTTAGGTAGGCGGAGCTTACTGCTCCTTAGCTAACAGGTCCTTAAAGTACTGACGTTCTTCGGGCGGAGTTTTTAAAATATCCATGGCTTGGTCAATGGAGACATTCATTGTAGACATAAGATTTTTGATGCTTTCAGCTTTGCCTTCAGCCAAACCTTCAGCTCTTCCATCATTAATGCCAGCTTCATAAATTTGCTTGCTGAAATTATCCATAGTTGTGAGTCCCTCTTTTAGTGGTACGGCAGATGCCAGTGCTTTTTACTGTATTGGTTGAAACTATACTGGCACGCTATTGTAATAAAGCTCGTCAGGACAAATATCCTGACCGTCAGGCCAGATGACAGTAAATCCGTCTGCCTTTGCTAAAGAAAAATAAGAAAAATCCTTGAGCCTGCTATACCATGAACCTTTGATATAAGGCTTTACGTCGAATATTTTAGTTTCACCATTATTGAAAATAACTTTTAGAGTATAATCCTTTTGTACAGTTACGCTGATAGCGGTTGGTCTAAGCATAATTTTCACCTCTAATAATCGTTAACGTAATGGTTCAATTTTAAAATAACCGTCACCGGCAGATAACAAAATCCAATTTGCGTTTAACTCATCTTCGTGTAAAGCAGTCCAGGCAGTTAAAAGCTTTAATTGCTTGCTGGGGAAAGAACCTTCTAAAATTTTTCCGGTAAAGTCCATAACTATTTCGTGCTCATTGTAGACAGCATGTAAATGTGGTGTGTTATGTTTTCCGCCTTTTTCACTTTGCATACGAATAATAATACCATAAAACATTGAAATAGCCGGCATACTGTTTTCTCTCCTTTAATTATAATATTTGCTCCGGCAAAATACAACATAAGGTGCTAAACAAAAAAGCAGTACACATAGCATCCGAAAGTCCGGATACCATAGGTACTGCTAAATTACTACCGACATGAGTCAGTAGGCACTGCTTATTTTGTTGTGAATGTGAAGCTAAGCTAAGTATATAGAAAAGGGTAAACAAAGTCAAGAGAAAATTCTGAAAATAATAACACTGTTATCTGTCGCGCCGGTGATGTAGTGAATGCCGATGTTTTATCCAAATTTCTGTAACCTACTTTACAAAATCTGCGCTATACACTTTTTCTACGAGAAAACTGCAACTTTTTGTTGACAATTACAAAGAATTACTGTATTATCATGTACATAACTTAATAACGGGCAATGAAGAGAAGAGTAAATGTACGAGCCTGGCAAAGAGAGCCTTCGTGATGGTGCAAGAGGGAGCAGGTGGTGACATTGAAGATGGTCTTGGAGCCGATGGGCTGAGATGCATGCATTTAGGCCGTCCGGGTGCACCCGTTACAGTGCTGGAGTATTAAAGGGTAAACAATCCCTGCGTACTTGATGAGGTCCGTGTGGTGACATATGGATGAATTAGGGTGGTATCACGAAGCAACGCTTTCGTCCCTGTATTTTTACAGGAACGGAAGCTTTTTTATTGCTCATCCTCCTGTAACAAGTCGAAAATCTAAGTTAGGAAATGTAGGAGGAACAAACAATGCCGATTAAAATCAATGACCATTTATCCGCTATCTGCCAACTGCAGGAGGAAGGAATTTTTACCATGACAGAGCAGCGTGCGACAACGCAGCGTATTCGTCCGCTGAAGGTGTGCGTGCTGAACCTGATGCCGCTGAAGAAGCCGACGGAAATTCAGCTGCTGCGCCTTTTGGGCAATTCTCCGCTGCAGATAGAGGTTGATTTCTGCCGTACTGTGAGCCGTGAAACTACGCATACCGATAATTCGTATCTTGACCGCGCTTATCTGGAGTTTGATGATGTTAAGGACCGCTATTACGATGCCTTCCTGATGACAGGTGCGCCTGTAGAAACCATTCCCTTTGAGGCTGTTGATTACTGGAAGGAAATCGAAGCTTATCTGGATTGGGCAGAATATCACTGTTATTCCACGATGACGCTTTGTTGGGGCGCGCAGGCTGCCTTGTACCATTATTATGGTGTTAACAAGACGATTTTGCCGGCGAAAATGTTTGGCATCTTCCCCTATGGCCTGACAGTGAAGAATCATCCGCTGCTGCGTGGCTTTGATGACAGATATTTTATTCCGCAGTCACGCCATACTGCTGTTGATGATGATGCGATTGATGCCTGCAAGGCTCTGCAGGTGCTGTCCCGTTCGGTAGAAAACGGTATCAATATCTGCGCTACCAAAGATTTGCGCCGCATTTTCGTTTTAGGTCATTTTGAGTATGATCGCTATACCTTGGCTAATGAATATTTCCGCGATAAGAAAAAGAATTTGCCGATTGATTTGCCGGAGTTCTACTTCCCAGATGGCGATACAACGCAGGAACCGGTTTTTAAATGGCGCAGTTACGCGCATCTGTTCTATATGAACTGGCTGAACATTGTTTACCAGGATACGCCGTATGATTTGCACGAGCTGGCACCGGCGAGCGGTAATAAGCTGGATAAGGCTTTGGGCGAATATAACAAAATTCTTTTGCAGCTGCAGCGCATGGGTGCAGCAATTCCTGCCAATCAATAATACAATGATAAATTGTTAAAGGAGCGATAGAAAATGAGTGATTTTAAAATCAATACCAAATGTTTAATAGGTGGTTATAAACCGGGCAACGGCGAACCGCGCCAGATTCCTATTATCCAATCCACTACATTTAAGTACGATACAAGCGAGGCGATGGGCAAGCTGTTCGACCTGGAGGCTACAGGCTATTTTTACTCCCGCCTGCAAAACCCGACCTGCGATTTCGTAGCAGCTAAGATTGCGGAGCTGGAGGGCGGCGCTGCAGCAATGCTCACATCTTCCGGACAGGCAGCTAACTTCTTTGCCCTGTTCAACATCTGCGAGGCGGGCAGCCATATTGTTGCTTCTTCTTCGATTTACGGCGGCAGCTATAATCTGATTGATGTAACACTGGCAAAGATGGGTGTAACAGCGACCTTTGTTTCGCCCGATGCTACGGACGAGGAGCTGGACGCTGCTTTTCAGGACAACACCAAGGCAGTGTTTGGCGAAATTATTGCTAATCCTGCGCTGACGGTGCTGGATATTGAAAAATTTGCCAATGCAGCGCATCGTCATGGTGTGCCTTTGATCGTGGACAACACCTTCCCGACACCGATTAACTGCCGTCCGCTGGAATGGGGCGCAGACATCGTAACGCATTCGACCACGAAGTATATGGATGGACATGCTGCCTGCCTTGGCGGTGCGATTATCGACGGCGGCAAGTTCGACTGGCTGGCGCATGCCGACAAGTTCCCCGGTCTGTGCGCACCGGATGAATCCTATCACGGAATTACCTACGCTGAAAAGTTTGGCAAGGAGGGTGCGTTTATTACGAAGGCAACGGCGCAGCTGATGCGTGATTTCGGCGCTGTGCAATCACCGCAAAGCGCGTTCATTCTGAATCTTGGCCTGGAATCGCTGCATGTGCGTATGCCGCGCCATGTAGAAAACGCTCAGGCTATAGCGGAATTTTTGGAGCAGCAGCCGCAGGTGGAATATGTCAACTACCCCGGACTTCCATCCAATAAATACTATGCTTTGGCGCAAAAATATCTTGGCAACGGCGGCTGTGGCGTAGTTTCCTTCAACCTGAAGGGAGGACGCAAGGCGGCGGAAGAATTCATGAAGTGCTTGCAGCTTGCGGCAATCGAAACACATGTTGCCGACGCGCGTACCTGCTGCCTGAACCCGGCAACTACAACGCATCGTCAGATGACGGATGAGCAGCTGGCGGTGGCCGGTATTCCTGCAGGCTTGGTTCGTCTGTCCTGCGGTTTGGAGGATAAGGAAGATTTGCTGGCGGATTTGCAGCAGGCTTTGGCCGGCATTGCGGGTTAAAGCCTGCAGCTTTTATAGTGAAGTTTGAAGGCTGGTCCTGTGGGCCGGTCTTCTTTTTTACATAGTTATGCTATACTATTTATTTACATCTTGCGTATTAAAGTGTACAATAAATGTAATCAAGTCTGGCAAAAAACAGATATTTTGCTTAGATAAAAGCTGTAATAAATGGAGGAAGGGGCTATGTGTATGGATTTGTATAATGTACAAAAGCTGCTGCAGGCCAAGGTTCTGACCGGCAGCGAGCTGATGCACCGCCAAATTGAGTCCTGCTGCGGCAGTGACATGATGAGCGATGTTCTGGCCTTTACCAAACGCAACACCTTGCTGTGCACGGGACTGACTAATATGCAGGTAGTGCGCACCGCCGATATGACGGAGCTGAGCGCGCTGGTATTTGTGCGTGGAAAGGTGCCTGATGCTGATATTGTGGCAGCGGCGGCGGAAAACAATCTGCCGGTTCTGGCTACCGATTATACCTTATTTGAAGCCTGCGGCATTCTTTACGGAGCAGGTATCCGTGGCTGCAGCAAAAAGGAGTAAAGCAAAATGACAGACAGTAAATCAGTAAAATTAGCCTTTGACTGCGTTGGCGGAGATTTTGAGCGCGCAGGCGAAGCTTCTTCTAAAATAAAAAAGATGCTGCAGCGCCTGGGCATTCCGGCAGATATTGTGCGCCGTATTGCTATCGGCACCTATGAAGCGGAGATGAATGTTATCATTCACGCCGGCGGCGGCAATGTAGCGGCCGAGGTTTTCCCGGATGCTACGGTGATTACGGTAACCGACCACGGCCCCGGAATCCCTGATATCAATAAGGCCTTGCAGGAGGGCTGGTCTACTGCGCCTGATTATGTGCGTCAGATGGGCTTTGGCGCCGGCATGGGCCTGCCTAATATGGTAAAGTGCTCCGATAAGTTCGATATTCAGTCCAAGGTGGGTGAAGGAACCTGCATCACGATGCAGTTCAAGCACCAGAGCGAGGATTTGTAAGAGATTTTAGGAAACGAGGTGATACGCAATGGCTCCTCAACCAACAACATATTTCCATTCGGTGGAATTGCAGCGGAATAAATGTCAGGGCTGCGTATCCTGCGTCAAGCTGTGTCCGACAGAGGCCATCCGCGTACGCAACGGCAAGGCGGAGATTTTGGGAGACCGCTGCATTGACTGCGGTGCCTGTGCTGCAGGCTGTCCCTATCATGCCTTTAACGTAAAAACCGACACGCTGGAGGGCTTGGCAGATTATGCTTATAATATTGTGCTGCCTGCGCCTTCACTGTATGCGCAGTTCCCGGATAATATTCCGCTGGAAAGCATCTGGCAGGGCCTGCATAATATAGGCTTTGATGAAATTTTTGATGTTTCACTGGCTTCGGAGTATATCGCCCTGGAAATAGAAGAATATGTAAAAAAGAACAGCAACGGACGCAAGCCGTTGATTTCATCTACCTGCCCCGCAGTTATGCGCCTGATTCAGGTAAAGTTCCCCGAGCTGATTAAGCAGGTGGTGCCTGTGCTGCCGCCGGCAGAGGCTGCCGCGATTTACGTAAAGCGTGAAGCGGCGGCGCGCAAGCAGCTGCCGAAGGAGCTGATAGGCGTATGGTTTATCTCGCCCTGTCCGTCCAAGGAAACTAATATCCGCCAGTCGGTAGATGTGCATCACACAGAGCTTACCGGCAGCTTCAGCCTGTCGGAGATTTACGGCCTGCTGCTGAAGAATCTTGGCGGTACGCATGAGCTGAATGTGCGCACCGGTTCCTCTTACGGCATGGCCTGGGGAACCTATGGCGGCGAAATTGAAAGCGCCGGTATTACCAACGGTCTGGCAATTCACGGCATTGATAATGTGTATGACCTGCTGGAGCAGGTTTCTATGAATAAAATGCCGCAGCTTGATTATGTGGAATGCAGTGCCTGCAAAGGAGGCTGTCTGGGCGGCCTTCTTGCAGCAGAAAACAAGTTCGTGGCCGAATGCAATTTGCGCAGGCGTATCGCAGGCCTGCGGAAACAGGAGCCGGCGGACAGGCGTGAGGCGATGGCGCGCACGATGGTGCTGGAGGATTTCCCTCATTCGGAGGCTTACCGCAAGAAGCTGGTGGCGCGTCCGATGATGCAGCTTGATGATGATATCATGGAAGCGATGAAAAAATTTGAGCGCATGGAAGAAGTGCTCTGTTCCTTGCCCGGTCTGGACTGCGGTGCCTGCGGCGCACCCAGCTGCCAGGGCTTGGCGGAGGATATCGTGCAGGGCAAGGCGCACGAGATAGATTGTATTTTTAAATTGCGTGCCAGTGTACATAAATTGTCACAGGGCATGCTGGAGCTGGCTAAGCAGATACCTATTTATCATGAGCCGGCAGAAATAAATAAAACGGAGGCAGACAACGATGAAGGTTAAAGAGATGATTGAGAAGCTTGATTTGAAGCTTCTGACTAAGGATGTAAGCGAGGACGCTTTATATGCAGAGGTAGAAGGCGGTTATGCTTCCGATTTACTGAGTAATGCTATGGGCCAGGGCCAGACCGGTATGGTTTGGGTAACTATGCAGGGACATCAGAATGTTGCTGCTGTTGCTTCACTGATTGGCTTTGCGGCAGTTATCGTAGCAGGCGACGGTCCGGTTGCGGAGGATACGCTGCATAAGGCAAATCTGAATGATGTTGTTGTTGCGGCAACCGAGGAGCCTGCTTTTGAGGTTATCGGCAAGCTGTATGAATTGGGTGTTGGCAAGAAGGACTAAGCAATGCGGACAGTTCTGGCGGATTTACATGTACATACGCTGCTTTCGCCCTGTGCTGAGGTAGAAATGACCCCGCATCATATTGTGATGCGTGCCGCCGAGTATGGCATTGGCGCTGTTGCTATTACCGACCATAACGCCAGTGCCAACGTGCAGGCTGCGCTGGAGGCAGCGCAGCGCTACGGCGTGAAGGTATTTCCCGGTATGGAAGTGGAAAGCAGTGAAGAGGCGCATATTGTGGCGCTGTTTGATACGCTGGAGCAGCTGCAGAGATGGCAGCTGCTGGTTGATGAGCATATGAACGGTATGCTGAATGATGTCGAAAGTTTCGGCGCCCAGTATGTAGTAGATGCCGAGGACGAGTTTGTGCGTGAGGAGCAGCGTTTGCTGCACGCACCGCTGTCGTTGACAGCGGCGCAGATTGTGCAGCAGGTTACAGCTTTGGGCGGCCTTACCATTGCCGCTCACATTGACCGTCCTTCCTACAGCATTCTGGGACAGCTTGGTTTTATTGAGCCGGACTTCGGCTTTGCTGCTGCCGAAATTTCTGCAGCAGGCTGGCGTCGCAAGATGCAGTCGAAGCTGCAGCGTTTGGCAGGTTATCTGCCGTTTGTTACGAATTCCGATGCACATAATATTTATGATTTTGTACAGGGACCGAAAAATTTACTACAGGTGGAGGAATTAACGATAGCAGAGCTGAAATTGGCCTTGGCAGGTAAAGGGATGCGAGCTGTCCTTGCAGGACAATTTTCAGACTTTTGCAAAGAATAATATAAATAGAGTATGCTATATGACGAAATTTACGCAAATAGTATTGTGCAATTATCTGTTAAATGGTATACTGAGTGAGTAAGTTTACAAAAAATCCTTTAGAGGAGGGGTAGTATGAACAATAGTGAAAACCGTCTTGAGCGTAAATGCAGCTGCTGCGGCGGCGATAATCCGGAAAAGCAGCGCATAGATGCCATTCTGGAAAAATACGCAGATGTTAAAGGACCGTTGATTCCTATTCTGCAGGAAGTGCAGAACCTGTACAACTATTTGCCTAAGGATGTACTGGAGTATATTGCCGATAAAACAGGTACGCCGATTTCCGAAATTTACGGCGTAGTAACCTTTTATTCATTGTTCCATCTTAATCCGCGCGGACGCAATGTTATTCGCGTCTGCCAAGGTACTGCCTGCCATGTGCGTGGCGGCAAAACAATTCTGCAGGCTTTGGAAAATCAGCTGGGTATTAAGGCCGGACATACGACCGATGACCTGCGCTTTACTCTGGAAACTGTAGCCTGCATCGGTGCCTGCGGGTTGGCGCCGGTTATGCAGATTAACGATGATACGCATGGACGCCTGACTACCGATAAGCTGGCAGGCATTTTGGCAAGGTATAAATAAAATGCGGGAGCTGGCATTACACATCTTGGATATAGCCCAAAATTCTGTGGCTGCCGGTGCCCGTCACATCTGGCTGACTGTCAGCGAAAATGAACAGGGGTACTTTGTTTTCAGCGTTCGCGATGACGGCAAGGGTATGGACAGCGAGATGCTGCAGCGGGTGTGCGACCCCTTTGTTACCAGCCGTACTACCAGAAAGGTAGGCATGGGGATTCCCTTTATCGATATGGTTACGCAGCAATGCGGCGGACATTTGGAGCTGCAGTCTGCGCTCGGAAAGGGAACCGAGCTGACTGCATATTTTGCGGCAGATAATATTGACCGGCCACCGCTGGGAGATATTGTGAGCAGCGTGCAGGTGCTGTTGGCAGGGGCGCCGCAGCTGGAGCTGGAATTTGCCTATAACGGTGCCAACGGCTCGCTGGTGTTCAGAACGCAGGAGGTCAGAGAAATATTAGGCGAAGCGTGTGACTTTGCCAATCCTGAAATATATGCCTGGCTGGGTGCTTATTTAAAGGAACAGCTGGCACAGGTGCAGGGTAAGGAGGTATAAACGAATGAAAAGCTTAGCGGATTTACACGCTTTGAGAGATAAGCTGAAAGCAGATATCAAGCTGCGTCAGAGTTCCGGAACTAAAATTATTGTAGGCATGGGTACCTGCGGTATTGCTGCCGGTGCGCGCGAGGTTATGAGCGCTATCCTGCAGGAGCTGAACAAGCGTCATTTATTTGATGTGCAGGTGCAGCAGACAGGCTGTATCGGCATGTGCGAAAAAGAGGTGCTCGTGGATGTAGTGCGTCCGGGTGAAGCACGCATTACCTATGGCAAGGTAACCCCGGAGGATGTTCCCAAAATTATCGCAGAGCATGTGGTAAACGGTCATATTGTGGAAGAACTTGTCGTAGGCAGGCTGGATCAGGAATAAGCCGCAGGCAGGGTACACAGTTGTTGGAGAAGCTGATGTATCGTAGCTTGTAAACAAAACAGGTGGAGGAAAATATTATGCAGCATATAAGAGCTCACGTTTTAGTGTGTGGCGGTACGGGCTGTAAGGCTAACGGCTCGAAGGAAATTCAGCTGACTTTTGCCAGAGAGCTGCAAAAGTTCGGCCTGCAGGATGAGGTTATGGTTGTTGAAACAGGCTGCCATGGCTTCTGCGAGCACGGACCGCTGGTTATCGTTTATCCGGAAGGTACCTTCTATTGCAGTGTAAAGCCGGAGAACGTTAAAACCATTGTTGAAGAACATTTATATAAAGGACGCATCGTACAGCGTCTGCTTTATCGTGAACCCATAAATCAGGAGCAGGTTCCGCGTTATTCGGAAATCGGCTTCTACAAAAAGCAGCATCGCCTGGTATTGGCTAATTGCGGCGCTATCAATCCGGAAGCTATTGAAGAATATATCGCCGTAGGCGGTTATGAGGCATTGGCTAAGGCTGTTACGCAGATGACTCCGCAGGAGGTTGTGGACGAGGTTAAAAAATCCGGCCTGCGCGGTCGTGGCGGCGGCGGCTTCCCGACCGGTATGAAATGGCAGTTTGCCAAAAACTCCGAGAGCGATAAAAAGTATGTTATCTGTAATGCGGACGAGGGCGATCCGGGCGCATTTATGGACCGCAGCGTATTGGAGGGCGACCCGCACCGTGTATTGGAAGGCATGGCTATCTGTGGTTATGCTATGGGTGCGGATGAAGGCTATATCTATGTACGTGCGGAATATCCGCTTGCTATCAAACGCTTGCGTACCGCAATTGCTCAGGCTGAAGAAATGGGCCTGCTAGGCGAGCATATTTTTGAAAGCGATTTCAGCTTTACTATTCATATTAAAGAGGGTGCAGGTGCCTTCGTCTGCGGCGAAGAAACTGCACTGATGGCTTCTATCGAAGGCAAGCGCGGCATGCCGCGTCCGCGTCCGCCTTTCCCTGCGGTCAGCGGCCTGTGGGGCAAGCCGACGAATATCAACAACGTAGAAACCTTTGCCAACGTGGCGCAGATTATTGTTAACGGTGCAGACTGGTACTGCCGGCTTGGTACCGAAAAATCAAAGGGCACCAAGGTTTTCGCTTTGACCGGCAAAATCAATAATACCGGTCTGGCAGAGGTGCCTATGGGTATTAGCATGCGCGAAATTATCTATGATATCGGCGGCGGTATTACCAACGGTAAAAAGTTTAAGGCTGTACAGATCGGTGGCCCGTCCGGCGGCTGTCTGCCTGAAAGCATGCTGGATTTGCCTGTTGATTATGATTCCCTGATTGCTGCCGGTGCTATGATGGGCAGCGGCGGTCTGGTTGTTATGGATGAGGATACCTGCATGGTTGACGTTGCCAAGTTCTTCCTGAACTTTACGCAGTCGGAATCCTGCGGCAAATGTACTCCCTGCCGCGAAGGCACGAAGCGTATGCTGGAAATCCTTACCCGTATTACGGAGGGCCAGGGACGCGAGGGCGATATCGAGCTGCTGGAAAACCTTGCCAAGAATATCAAGGAAACAGCTCTTTGCGGCTTGGGACAAACCGCTCCCAACCCTGTTTTGAGCACCCTGAAATATTTCAGAGATGAATACGAAGCGCATATCAAAGAGAAGCGCTGTCCTGCAGGCGTCTGCGAAAAGATGCTGCATTACGAAATCAGCGATGTCTGCCGCGGCTGCGGGCTGTGCGCACGTCAGTGCCCGGTACAGGCTATCAGCGGTTCGCCGAAAACAAAACATGTTATTGACCAGAACAAATGCATTAAATGCGGTGCCTGCATGACGGCGTGCCCGTTTAAGGCTATCAGCAAGGCATAAGGAGGGGACTGATGATGCAGATGGTTAATTTGACAATTGATGGAAAACAGATTCAGGCCCCCGCAGGCTCCAGTGTCCTGGAGGCTGCACGCAGCGCGGGTATTTATATTCCTACGCTGTGCTATCATCCGGACCTGCGTCCGGAGGGTGCCTGCCGCCTGTGCATGGTAGAAGCCAGCGGTGCACGCACTCTGGTTGCTTCCTGCGTATATCCCGTAAGCGAGGGTATGGTAGTAAAAACTAATACCTCCAAGGTACGCGAAGCACGCAAAACAGTGCTGGAGCTGCTTTTGACCAATCATCCGAAGGATTGCCTGTGCTGTCAGAAGAACGGTGACTGCGAGCTGCAGAAAATTGCCGCTGATTTGGGCGTGCGTAAGCTGCGCTTCGAGGGTGGCGAAACAAGAGCGCGTACTATTGATAACAGCAATCCGTCACTGGTACGCGATCAGGAAAAATGCATTCTCTGCGGCCGTTGTATCCGTGTCTGCCGTGATGTGCAGGGTATGAGCGTTTACAGCTTTGCCGGCCGTGGCTTCAACACCATGGTATCTACAGCCTTTGAGCATGATTTGCTCAACAGTGCCTGCACCTACTGCGGCCAGTGTGCCGATGTCTGCCCGACAGGCGCTATCGTGGAAAAGGATGATACAGACAAGGTTTGGGCTGCAATCAATAATCCTGAGAAGGTTGTTGTAGTACAAACTGCTCCGTCAGTGCGCGTAGCCCTGGGCGAAGAGCTGGGCATTCCGGCAGGTCAGGTTGTTACCGGCAAAATGGTGGCGGCATTGCGTCATTTAGGCTTTGACAAGGTTTTTGATACAAACTTCTCTGCCGACCTTACTATTATGGAGGAAGGCCACGAGTTCCTGCAGCGCTTGCAGAACGGTGGCGTGTTGCCGATGATTACCTCTTGCAGCCCCGGCTGGGTAAATATGATTGAGCTGAAATATCCTGAGCTGCTGCCGCATCTGTCTACTGCCAAATCTCCGCAGCAGATGTTCGGCGCTGTTGCCAAAACCTACTTTGCGGAACGTGCAGGCATTGACCCGGCTAAAATCGTCAGTGTATCCGTAATGCCCTGTACTGCGAAAAAGGCTGAGGCTGCACGCGAGGAAATGTGCGCCAGCGGTTATCGCGACGTAGATGTAGTTATCACTACACGTGAGCTGGGACGTATGATCCGCGAGGCGGGCATTGACTTTAATGCGCTGGAAGAAGCAGAATTTGATTCACCTCTGGGAACCGGCACCGGTGCCGCAGTTATCTTCGGCACAACCGGCGGCGTAATGGAAGCGGCTCTGCGTACTGTGGCCGAAGTTGTTGCCGGCAAGGAACTGCCGAAGCTTGAATATAATGAGGTGCGCGGCATGGAGCAGACACGTGAAGCTGTTATTGATGTAGCAGGTGTATCCGTGAAGGTTGCCGTAGTACATACGCTTAAATCTGCTAAAATGATGTTGGAACGCATTAAAGCAGGTACAGCGGATTATCAGTTTATTGAGGTTATGGCCTGCCCGGGCGGCTGCATCGGCGGCGGCGGTCAGCCGGTTCCGGTAGATGCTTCTATCAGGCAAAAACGCCGTGAAGCTATTTTTAATTGCGACCGTACAAGCGAATTACGAAAATCGCACGAAAACCCGGAAATAAAAACACTTTATGATACTTGGTTAGGTAAACCTCTTTCCGAGAGGGCGCATAGTCTATTACACACACACTACCACGCGCAAAACCGTTAATTGTTCTATCTGGATAATACAACACCCCCTTTTTTTCTTTGAAAAGAAGGGGGTGTTTTGTAAATTTGTAAAGAAAAAGCTTGCAGTGTTACAATTTTATTGGTATTATATATATCGTTGAGTGCAATTTGCCTGCTATGTAAAACACAGGAAAAATTTGACAGAAAAAAGTGAAGTTTTTCTGAAAATGTGTTATAATTGTAGCAGATAGTAAAGAAGCCTTTGAAAAAATATTTATAGTACAAGCAGGAGTTTTCTCTTATATGTCGAAATGACTATATAGTCAAGTATGAAATATTTGTGAAGAGCTTGATATACGGTAATATCTTATTCGTAATGCCGCAAGGTATTGCTGATAAGTTATATGCAAAGGGGTAACACCCTTATAAAAACTCAATGTCCTAATTAAAAGGAGGAAGGTAAACATGATCGATATTAAAGATCGCATTTGTGACGTAGTAGCTGACAAAGTGATGAGCGCTGAAGCTGCTGCAGAATTCGTAAAAGATGGTGACAATTTAGGTGTCAGCGGTTTTACACCGTCTGGCTATCCGAAAGCTGTTCCTCTGGCTCTTGCTGAAAAGGGCAAAAAAACTCCTTTCAAAGTTAACGTTTGGACTGGCGCATCTGTTGGTCCTGAAATCGACCAAGCAATGGTTGAAGCTGGCATTATTGACCGTCGTCTGCCTTACCAGACCAACGGCACCATGCGTAAAGCTATCAACGCTGGTAAAGTAAAATACGCTGATATTCATCTGTCCCACATGGCTCAAATGGTTCGCTATGGCTTCATGGCTGGCCGTCCGACCGGTCCGGATGTTGCAATCGTTGAAGTTTGCAAAATCAACGACCTCGGCGATGGCAAAGTAGGCTTGATCCCGACCACTTCCATGGGCAACAGCTCCTCTTATGTAGCTGGCGCTAAAAAGGTTATCGTTGAAGTTAACACCACTCAACCGGTAGGTCTGGAAGGCATGCATGACTCCTATGTTCCTCTGGATCCTCCGTACCGCAAAGCTATTCCTATTGAAAAACCGGAAGACCGCATCGGTACCACCTACATTCCTTGCGAAGTAGATAAAATCGTTGCAGTTGTACCTTGTGACATTACTGATAAAGTTCGTCCGCTGGGCGAAATTGACGAAGACGCTAAACATATGGGCGCTAACCTCGTTAACTTCCTGAAAAATGAAGTTAAAGAAGGCCGTCTGCCGAAAAACCTGCTGCCGCTGCAATCCGGCGTAGGCTCCGTTGCTAACGCAGTTATCAATGGTCTGGTTAACTCCGATTTCGAAGACCTGACCGTTTACACTGAGGTTATTCAAGATGGTATGTTCGACCTGATCGACGCTGGTAAACTCCGCGTTGCTTCCGGTACCGCTCTGACTCCGCCTCCTGAGTGCCAAAAGAAATTCTACGAGAACGTAGAACACTACAAAAAATACTTGCTGCTCCGTCCGCAAGAAATCTCCAACAGTCCTGAAGTTGCTCGTCGTATCGGCGTAATCGCAATGAACACCGCTATTGAAGTTGATATCTATGGTAACGTAAACTCCACTCATGTTTGCGGCACCAAGCTGATGAACGGCGTTGGCGGTTCCGGCGACTTCGCTCGTAACGGCTACCTGACCGTATTCTTCACCAACTCCCTGGCAAAAGGCGGCAAGATTTCTTCCGTAGTTCCGTTCTGCAGCCATATCGACCATGCTACTCTGGACGTTGACGTTATCGTTTCCGAACGTGGCGTTGCTGACCTGCGTGGCCTGAGCCCGAAAGAGAAAGCTCCGATCATCATCGATCAGATCGCTAACCCGAAATATCAACCTTGGCTGTATGATTACTTCAAACGCGCTTGCGAAGCTTGCGGCAACAGCCAAACCCCGCACATCCTGTCAGAAGCATTCGATTGCTACAAACTGTTTGCTGAAACCGGTTCCATGGAAGGCATGGTTGAAGGTAAATAATTTTAAAAAAACTTTGCGAAACCCCTTGTTAAGTTTTGCAAAATAGGTTAAACTATGTAATGTGCTTGCCGGTGGGTGAGATTCCCGCCGGCAGGTATACATAGACAAAGCTTTACCCAAGGCTTTGTCAAATAAACTTAGTTGACGAAGTCTCACCCTAGACTTTGCCATATATAGCCGTCATAGACGGAACACTCTCACCATCATTTCGGAACCGTCCAATCCGAAATATGAAAAACAAATATTTTAAGGAGGATTTGAGAATGGCATTTGAAGAAATTAAAGCCGGTTTAGAGAAATATCATGCTGAAGTTGAAGCTAAACTGGTAAAAAACCCTGAACGCGCAAACCTGGTTCCTAACAGACTGTACACCCCGGTAGATCTTGGTGAAAACTTTGACTACATGACTAAACTGGGCTTCCCCGGTGAATATCCTTACACCCGTGGTGTTCAACCGACCATGTATCGTGGCCGTTTCTGGACCATGCGTATGTATGCTGGTTTCTCCACCGCTGAAGAATCCAACAAACGTTATCGTTACCTGCTGGCTAACGGTGGTTCCGGCCTGTCCTGCGCATTCGACCTGCCGACCCAGATCGGTTATGATTCCACCGATCCGATGGCTGAAGGCGAAGTTGGTAAAGTAGGCGTAGCTATCGACTCCCTGGCTGACATGGAAATCCTGTTCGACCAAATTTCCCTGGATAAAGTATCCACTTCTATGACCATCAACGCTCCTGCTTCCGTACTGTTGGCTATGTACATTGCAGTAGCTGAGAAACAAGGCGTTTCCGCTGACAAACTGCGTGGTACCATTCAGAACGATATTCTGAAAGAGTATGCTGCTCGCGGCACTTACATTTTCCCGCCGAAACCGTCCATGCGTTTGATCACCAACATTTTTGAATATTGCTCCAAGAACGTACCGCTGTGGAACACCATTTCCATCTCCGGTTACCATATCCGTGAAGCTGGTTCCACCGCTTCTCAGGAAATCGCATTCACCATTGCTGATGGTATCGCTTATGTAGAAGCTGCTATCAAAGCTGGCCTGGACGTTGACGCATTTGCAGGTCGTCTGTCCTTCTTCTGGAATGCTCATAACAACGTACTCGAAGAAGTTGCTAAATTCCGTGCTTCCCGTCGTGTATGGGCCAAAGTTATGAAAGAGCGTTTCGGTGCTAAAAAACCGAAATCCATGATGCTGCGTGTACATACCCAAACCGCTGGCTCCATGCTGACCGCTCAACAACCGAACAACAACATCGTTCGTGTTGCTCTGCAAACTGCTGCTGCTGTAATGGGTGGTACTCAATCCCTGCACACCAACTCCAAAGACGAAGCTTTGGCACTGCCGACCACTGAGTCTGTAACCATCGCTCTGCGTACCCAACAAATCGTTGCTTACGAATCCGGCCTGGCTGACACCGTTGATCCGTTGGGCGGCTCCTACTATGTAGAAGCTCTGACCGACAAGATCGAAGCTGAAGCTTGGGAATACATTAAGAAAATTGACGAAATCGGTGGCGCTCCTGAAGCTATCGCTAAAGGCTACATCCAAAAAGAAATCCAAGACTCTGCTTACAAATGGCAGATGGAAATCGAAAAAGGCGACCGTATCATCGTTGGCGTTAACAAATTCACTCAAGAAGAAGAAGCTCCGAAAAACCTGCTGCGCGTAGACGGTTCTGTAGGCAAGCTGCAAGCTGAAAAGATTGCTGCTCTGAAAGCTCGCCGTGACAACGCTGCTGTAGAAGCTGCTCTGAAAGCTCTGGAAGCTGGATGCGCAGATGAAAATGTAAACCTGATGCCTCTGATTCTGGATGCAGTTCGTGCATACGCAACCGAAGGCGAAATCTGCGGCGTTATGAGAAAAGTATTCGGTGAATACCAACCTCATACCACTCTCTAATTTGTAAACACAACCAATATACGGAGGTAAACTATAATGGCTAACGTTAAAGTTTTAGTTGCTAAACCGGGTCTGGATGGCCATGACCGCGGTGCTAAAGTTGTAGCTCGTGCTCTGCGCGACGCTGGTTTTGAAGTTATCTACACCGGTATCCGTCTGACTCCGGAACAAATCGCTGAAGCTGCTCTGCAAGACGACGTAAACGTTGTTGCACTGTCCCTGCTGTCCGGCGCTCACAACACCCTTTTCCCGAAAGTAGTTGAACTGCTGAAAGAAAAAGGCCTGAACGACGTTCTGGTTATCGGCGGCGGCGTTATTCCTGACGCTGACATCCCTGGCCTGAAAGCTGCTGGCATTGCTGAAGTATTCACTCCGGGCACCCCGACCAGCAAAATTGTTGATTTCATCAACGCTAACGTTAAATAATTTTATCCCTTAAAGCAAGCCGGGTTTGTCCCGGCTTGCCTTATAAAATATTCACTATCCAAAAACAAGGCGGTGTGAATTATGGAAATAGTAGATAAATTATTAAATCATTCTCGTCTTGCATTATCTAAAGCAATCACTGCTGTTGAAAATGAATACGATGATGCTGTCAAAATTATGACAGAGATTTATCCTCATACTGGTAATGCTTATGTAATTGGTATCACTGGCCCTCCGGGTGCAGGTAAAAGTACTCTGACTGATAAATTGGCTAAAGAATACCGTAAACGCGGCAAGACCGTAGGTATCGTAGCAATTGACCCCACTAGCCCGTATTCTGGCGGCGCAATCTTAGGCGACCGTATCAGAATGATGGATCTGACCGCAGACGAAGGTATCTTCGTACGCTCTATGGCAACACGCGGCAGTCTTGGCGGCCTGTCCCAGAAAGCAGGCGACGCTGTTAAATTAATGGATGCTTTCGGCATGGATGTTATTATCGTTGAAACCGTAGGCGTAGGACAATCTGAGGTTGATATTGTTAAGACCGCAGATACTACTATGGTAGTAGTAATTCCTGGCATGGGCGACGATATCCAAGCTATTAAAGCAGGTATACTTGAAATCGGTGACCTGTTCACGATTAACAAAGCTGATCGTGAAGGTACAGACAAGCTCAACATTGAGATTGAGATGATGCTCGAATTAAATCCCGAACATGTTGGCTGGCGTCCTCCGATTAACAGGACCATTGCCAGCAAGGGTGAAGGTATAGAGGCTGTTGTGGACTCTATTGAGGCACACAAGGCATATTTGATTGAGAGTGGTAAATTAAACGATATCCGTAAAGCTCGTATTAAAAACGAGGTTACCGCTATGCTTAATGACCATGTAAATCGCTACATCGACAAGAACGTCATTCAAACGGATGAATTTGACAACCTGGTTGTTAAAATGCAGTCCCGCGAGATTGAGCCGTACTCTGTCGTTGATGATATTGTTGGCAAGGTTTTAAAATAAACCGCCAAAAAAACAATTTTAGGAGGAATTTATTATGGCATTCAAAACTATTTGTGTTGACCATGTAGGTATCGCTTGCGCTGGTACCTTGGAAGAAGCTGCAAAAATTTACACTGAGGTACTGGGCCTGAAAGCTACCGGTACTGAAGAAGTTAAAGAACAAGGTGTTGCTACCGTATTTGTTCCCTGCGGCGAGACCCTGATTGAGCTCCTTGTTGATATCACTGAAAACAACGATGGTCCTATTGGCAAATACATTGCTAAAAACGGCCCTGGCATCCAACATATGGCTCTGCGCGTTGACGACATCAAAGCAGCTATCGCTGACCTGACCGAAGCTGGCGTTCGCATGATCGACAAAGCTCCTCGTAACGGTGCTGGCCAAATGAAAATTGCTTTCATTCATCCGAAATCTGCTGGCCTGCTGCTCGAGCTGTGCCAACCGGCTGCAACCTACAAAGACTAATTTATTAGCTGCGTAGATTCAGGGCGATTTAAGGTCCCATAATTTAAGCTACATAATGCTGAAGATATACAAGTGATATATCTTCAGCATCTGTGTATAAATTTGTTCTCCCAATAATGATGGAGGTGTAAGATTTGTCTACTCAAGAAAAAATTGAGAAAATGCTCAAAAAAGCCGAAGTAATTCTGGCTGCTGGTGGCGAAAAACGTGTTGCTAAACAACATGAATCCGGCAAAATGACTGCTCGTGAAAGAATCGCTGCTCTCCTCGACGAAGGTTCCTTCGTAGAACTCGACCGTTTTGTACGTCATCGTTGCTACAACTTCGGTCAAGAAAAGAAAGAACTGCCTGGTGAAGGCGTAACCACCGGTTACGGCACCATCGATGGCCGTCTGGTTTATGTATTCGCACAGGACTTCACCGTTGAAGGTGGCTCCCTCGGCGAAATGCATGCTGCTAAAATCGTTAAAGTACAACGCTTGGCACTGAAAATGGGTGCTCCGCTGGTTGGCCTGAACGATTCCGGCGGTGCTCGTATCCAAGAAGCTATCGACGCTCTGGCTGGCTATGGTAAAATCTTCTTCGAGAACACCATTGCTTCCGGCGTAGTTCCTCAGATTTCTGCAATTATGGGTCCTTCCGCTGGCGGCGCTGTATACAGCCCGGCACTGACTGACTTCATCTACATGGTAAAGAACACTTCCAAAATGTTCATTACCGGCCCTGCAGTAGTTAAATCCGTTACCGGTGAAGATGTAACCCAAGAACAACTGGGTGGCGCTATGACCCACAACAGCACTTCTGGTGTTGCTCACTTCGCTGCTGAAAACGACGAAGACTGCCTGCAACAAATCCGTTACCTGCTCTCCTTCCTGCCTTCCAACAACGTTGAAGGTGCTCCGATCGTAGAGACTGGTGATGACCCGATGCGTACCGACGACAGCCTGAACACTCTGCTGCCGGACAACTCCAACCAAGCTTACGATATGTATGATGTAATCAAATCTATCGTAGATAACGGCGAATTCTATGAAAACCAAAAATACTGGGCAACCAACATCATCACTTGCTTCGCTCGTATGGATGGTCAAACCGTAGGTATCATTGCTAACCAACCGAAAGTTATGGCTGGCTGCCTGGATATCAACGCTTCCGATAAATCCGCTCGTTTCATCCGCTTCTGCGACGCTTTCGGCATTCCTCTGCTGAACCTGGTTGACGTTCCTGGCTTCCTGCCTGGCTGCAACCAAGAATACGGCGGCATTATCCGTCACGGCGCTAAGATGCTGTATGCTTACTCTGAAGCAACTGTTCCTAAAATCACTCTGGTTACCCGTAAAGCTTACGGCGGTTCCTACCTAGCAATGTGCTCTCAAGACCTGGGCGCTGACCAAGTTATCGCATGGCCGACCGCTGAAATCGCAGTTATGGGTCCTGCTGGTGCTGCTAACATCATCTTCCGTAAAGATCCTGATGTTGAAGCTAAGACTAAAGAGTACATCGACAACTTTGCTACTCCGTACCAAGCAGCAATGCGCGGCATGGTTGACATGGTTATCGAACCGAAAAATACTCGTCCCACCATCATCAACGCTCTGCAAATGCTGGAAAGCAAACGCGAAACCCGTCCGGCAAAACGCCACGGCAACATTCCTTTGTAATTCACAAGCAGTTGCTTAGTGCTTAAACAACCTATTTTAAGATAAGATGAGGTGAAATAAATGGGTCCTGTTACTACTAATCCTTGGTTGATTGCTTTAATCAATATGACCATCGTATTCGGCGTACTGATCGCTCTGGGCGTATTGATGAACTTACTCCAAGTTATCGATCCGACTAAAAAAAAAGTTGCTAAACCGGCAGTAGCTCCTACACCGGCAGCAGCTCCCGCTGCAGCTCCGGTTGCAGCAGCTCAAGATGATAGCGAAATTATCGCTGTTATCGCTGCAGCAGTAGCAGCTTGCGGCGTTAGCGCAGACCAAATCGCTTGCGTACGTCGTATTGATGCTAAATCTGCATGGACTGTAAGCAGTCGTGTTGAAGCTATTAGCGTTCGTAAAGAATGCTTCTAATGCATATAGTTTGCAATTTTAATTAAAAAACGAGATTTTAAGGAGGATTATATCCATGAAAAAGTATACTATCACCGTAAATGGTACCGCATACGAAGTTGAAGTTGAAGAAGCAGGCGTTGTTGCTTCCGCTCCGAAAGCTGCTCCGAAAGCTGCTCCGGCTCCGGCTGCTGCTCCGGCTCCGAAAGCTGCTCCGGCTCCGGCTCCGAAAGCTGCTGCTCCGGTTGCTGCTGGTGCAACCACCGTTTCCGCTCCTATGCCGGGCAAAGTTCTGTCCATTAACGTAAAAGCTGGCGACGCTGTTAAATCCGGCGACGTTCTGCTGATTCTGGAAGCTATGAAAATGCAAAACGAAATCATGGCTCCGGCTGATGGCACTGTTTCCGACGTTCGCGTTTCCGCAGGTCAAACTGTTGCTACCGGCGACGTTATGATCGTTCTCTAATTCTTACTCGATAGTTCGCAATATCAGTAAGTCTTAAATACCCTTGATCTTTGGAAGGGGCTTTTCGCAGAGCCCCTTCCACAAATTGAAAATTGGGAGGATATTAAATGGAAGCATTTATCGTTGCTTTGTCTTCCGTATGGGCAGATTCCGGTTTCTCCGCTTTGACCAGCGGTCACGTAATCATGATCTGCGTTGGTCTGGTTCTGCTTTATATGGCTATTGGTAAAGGTTTCGAACCTTTGCTGCTGTCCCCGATCGCATTCGGTTGTATTCTTGCTAACATTCCTAAAAACGGTTTCGAAGAACCTGGTGTTATGTCCGTTATCATGTACGGTATTCACCACGAAGTATTCCCGCCGCTGATCTTCTTGGGCGTAGGCGCTATGACCGACTTTGGTCCTCTGCTGGCTAACCCGAAAACCCTGCTCCTGGGTGCTGCTGCACAGGGCGGTGTATTCGTAGCTCTGCTGGGCGCTATGCTCCTCGGCTTCACCGTACAAGAAGCTGCTGCTATCGGCATCATCGGTGGTGCTGACGGCCCGACTTCCATTTACCTGGCTGCTAAAATGGCTCCTCAGCTGTTAGGCGCAATCGCAGTTGCTGCTTACTCCTACATGTCTCTGGTTCCGCTGATTCAGCCTCCTATCATGAAACTGTTCACCACTGAAGCAGATCGTAAGATTGTTATGCAACAGCTGCGTCCGGTTTCTCACTTTGAAAAGGTTGCTTTCCCGATCATGTGCACCATCGTTATTTCTCTGCTGTTACCTTCCGTAACT
>NZ_GL830889.1 GCF_000188175.1 Phascolarctobacterium succinatutens YIT 12067
AGGCGAGAATTTATGCTTATGGAAGCACGTTTGTTAGATGAAAGACGTGAGGGCATTGCCGAAGGCAAGGAGATTGGCCTTGCTGAAGGCGAAGCTATCGGATTAGTAAAAGGTGAAGCTGAACATAAACTTAAAGTCGCTAAACTCATGTTAGCTAAAGGTTGCTATTCCCTGCAGGAAATCACGGAACTTTCCGGTTTATCTCTCGCTGATGTGGAGAAGCTGAAGGAAGAAGCTTAACCACTCTAATACTGATTTCACCAAGCAAATTGACGATGAAATCAGCTATCTCAAATTAGATACAAAAGTAAGGCGAGAATTTATGCTTATGGAAGCACGTTTATTAGATGAAAGGCGTGAAGGCATTGCTGAGGGCGAAGCAAATGCCAACATTGCTGCTAAGCGTCTTTTCAGCATGGACATTTCTGTATAGGATATCGCCAAGGCTACTTCTCTCCCGTTTGAACAAGTTGAAGCGTTGCAAGCTGAGCAATAACTATAAACTAAAATTAATATTATAATTAAAGGCGTTCTACCGTACTTAAGTAGAACGCCTTTACTGTTTTTGCTCCTTAACGACAGCCCTTTTCAAAGAAAACCTCCGCACCATCCCGCAACAAATAATTTACAATTTTTTTACTTGTAGCACACAAATATGCTGTGCTATAATATTCAGCGCAATTTTATAGAATGAAAGTCAGGTGCTTTATATATATGGAAAACAAAATCACTACCCACGAATGGCTGCCGTTAATCGGCATGACAGTTTCCGCCTTTATTTTTAACACATCGGAATTTATGCCCATAGGCCTTTTGTCCGATATCGCCGCAGACTTCCGCATGACGGAAGCGCAGGCCGGTATGCTGATTACCATTTATGCCTACGTCGTAATGCTCATGAGCCTGCCGCTGATGATTGCCGCTTCCCGCTATCCGCTGCGCAAGCTTTTGCTGGCCACTATCAGCCTGTTCGCCGTATCGCATGTAGCCTCTGCCTTTGCCACCGGCTTTTGGACGCTGCTGCTTTCGCGTATCGGCGTAGCCTTCGCCCACTCCATTTTCTGGTCGGTCGCCTCACCTATCGCCGTGCGTCTGGTTAAAGGTCCCTTCAAAGCACTGGCTATGAGTATGATTGTAACCGGTACCGCTATCGCCATCATCGTCGGCCTGCCCTTAGGACGCATCATCGGCCTTTACGTAGGCTGGCGCATGGCCTTTATGTGCATTGCCGTTTTGGCCTTCATCGTATTGGCCTACATGTTCTTCGTCTTCCCCAAGCTGGAAAAAAGCGAACCGTTTACGCTTTCGCAGTTGCCGGTAATGCTGAAAAATCCTGTGCTCATCGGCCTCTATATGATGTCCTTTTTACTCCCCACAGGCTATTACACCGCCTACAGCTATATTGAGCCTTATCTGAAGCAGATTGCGCTGATGGATGAAGCCTGGATAACCATCACCCTGGTTATTTTCGGTGCAGCCGGACTTTTGGGCAGCGCAGCCTTTTCCAAATGGTATGATAAATGCCGCTATCACTTCTTCCGCATCACCGTCCTTGGCGTAGCAGTTGTTTTGCTGCTGCTCTACCCCGTAAGCATCAATCATTATCTTCTGGTGCTGCTCTGCGCAGTCTGGGGCATTTTCGTTACAGCCTTCAACGTTGTAGGCCAGGCAGAGCTTTTGCGCACAACTACCATTAGCACCTCCGCTGTGGCTATGTCGATTTACTCCGGCATTTATAATCTGGGTATCGGCAGCGGCAGCTATCTGGGCGGACTTATCTGTACGCATGCTTCCATCGCTTATATCGGTCTCGGCGGCGGCGCAATCGTGCTGCTTTCCTTTATTTACTGTGCCTTTTTCCTGATTCCTGCTATGCGCCGTCAGCAAGCAGAGCCTGAAAAATAAATTTAACCGCCGAAAAGCGTATAATAAACTGCATATTAAATTTCCTCACTTGCTATATTTCCTGTTTTTATTTATAATTAAGAGATACGTAAGATTACAAAGAAGGAGATTTTCTATCAATATGTCTGCAAGTACAACCAAAACCAAGAATCAACCATCCCGTAAACCTGTATTGTTGGATTACTTAAAAGCCTTCACTAAGGATAAATTAATTTTTGCAGCGCGTCAGCTCTGCATCACCTACAGCAAGCTCAAAAAGGACGAGCTGGCAGAAAAAATCTGCACAGAAATGCAAAAGCCGGAAATTGCAGCAAAACGTTTTGCTATTATGCCGGACGAAAATATTCAGGCCTTCGAAGCAGCCTTGGAGAAAAAATGCTTCCATCCTACCTACAGTGAATATGCACTGCTGCTGCCCTTTATTTCTATGGGCTACATTGTTTCCTATCCAGATGACTGCTTTGAAGCAGTAAAGGAAGCACGCACCGTCTACAAAAAAATCAACACCGCAGATTTCCAGGCTCGCCGCCAACAGCTGGCATGGCTTTTGGACTGCATCACCGCAATGTCCAGCCTGCACCTGATCCTGCCGGTAGAATTTTTCTGCGAAATGTATAATCAAAAAGCAGGCTTTGAGCTTACTCCGGAAACTCTGCCGCAATTACTTGCCGAGGTTCCGAGCAACTTTAACCCCTGCGCAATTAAAGACGGCCGCATCATGCTCAAGAAAAATGACAGCGATGATTTCTACGCCAGACTGGAACAGGGCAGAAAGCCCTTCGGCCTGTATAAGCCTACCGTAAAGGAAATCACCATGCTTTCCCACTACGGTTATATGCAATCTACCACCGCATATCAGGATCTGCATGACTTCTTTACTCAGGAGCTGAATGTTGCTGCACTGGATGCACATTACTGGTGCCAGTACATTTATGAATTCGAAAACTCCAACACCGACGGTAATACCTCTGAGCTGATTCAGAAGCTGCAGGCTAACATCCCTGCCTGGAACAATTACAGTCACCTCGGCAGACTTTCCGTACTGCTGCAGAACGCCCGCAACAATGCTACCCGCATGTTCTGCCTCGGCGGCCACACTCCCAACGAAACCATCAAGCTGCTGCGCGACGCACAGCAGGCAGCTCAGCAAAATACCCGTGTAGGTGCCAAAGCGAAAAAGGTTTATCCTAACGACCCCTGTCCCTGCGGCAGCGGCAAGAAGTATAAAAAATGCTGCGGTAAAAAGCACTGAGCAGCAGGCTATGCTTTAGCGTAAGAAGGGATTGCTATGAAGAAATTTTTAGTCGTTGATTTTGAATTTACTACCTACGAGCGCCCTGTCGGCCGTCCGCGCGGCTTCTTTTCCGAGATTATCGAAATCGGCGCAGTGAAGCTGGACGGCGAACCGCTCACCGACTGCGGACGCATCCAGAGCTTTGTCAAACCGCATTTTTATCCTAAGCAGGCTAAGGATTCTATGGATTTTTGCATGATTACCGCTAAGGATATGCAGCAGGCCATTGAATTTCCTGCCATGGTGCAGGAGCTGGCAGCGCTGTATGAAAGCGGCGAAACCTACTTTGTAGCCTGGGGAACCGAGGATTACAAGGTACTGCAGACAGGCTGCGAGCGTCATAAAATCGAAAACCCCGTAAAATACGAGGACTATCTTGATCTGGCGCTGGCCTACCGCCTCTGGAAGGGTGATGACTACACCACCGGTCTGAAAAAGGCTACCGAGGAGCAGGAGGTCAACACCGCCGGCCTGTGGCACACCGCCTTTGACGATGCCAACAACACCGGTAAGCTGCTGATTGAAATGTTTAACCGCGGCTGGAAGCTGGAGGATTTCTTCGTTGCCCGCGAGGCTTACGAAGCAGAGCGCGCTGCCCGTCAGGCAGAGCGTGCCAAGCACCATAACGGTTACAGAAGATGGTAAAATTTTAAAGCGCATAAAAAAAGCTATCACCGGGCTTTGCCTGCTGATAGCTTTTTTGCTTTACATGCTGTTTATCTTTTAATAACGGCTGAAAACACCCTGCACCTCGCTGCGCTCCTGCGTCCGCAAAAGTGCTAATTGCAGCAAAAGGCGTGCCTTTTGCGGATTAAGGTTATCCGCATACAGGAAGCCCTGCTCCTGCCAACGCTCCAGACCTGCGGCAACAATACCGCTGCCTGTGCGGCTGGAACGCACAACCACAACGCCGCGGCTGACAGCCTCCGCCAGCACCGCCTCCACCGCCTCATGAATGCTGCCCATGCCGCTGCCGGCATAAATAAGGCCACGTGCGCCTGCCGCCAGTGCCGCATCCACAAACACGCGGTCCTCACCGATATGCGTGTAGATGATATCCACGCGCGGCAAAGCAGTAACACCGGTTACATCAAACTCGCTCTGCAGTGTGTGCGGACGCATGCTGCGGTAGTAGTAATGCACCTCACCGCCGACGATGAAACCTAAGGGACCGCCGTTCAGTGCCTTAAACGTCGCCACATTTGCTGTGTTGGTCTTAGTAACATCACGACCACTGTAGATTTCATCGTTCATCATCACCAGCACGCCCTGCCCGGCGCTTGCAGCGTCTACAGCAACCTTAACAGCGTTGATGATATTCAAAGGTCCGTCGGCACTGACTGCGGTGGCAGGACGCATTGCGCCTACGAGAACCACCGGCTTAGCGCTCTTCACCGTCAGGTTCAGGAAGAAGGCTGTTTCCTCCATAGTATCGGTACCATGGGTAATAACAACGCCGTCGACATCCTCCTGCGCCAGCAGCTCATTGCAGCGCTGCGCCAGGCGCAGCAGTAAAGCATCGGTAAGACCGCTGCTGTCGATGTTGCACAGCTGCTCGCCGCTGATATGCGCCAGCTCGCCCAGTTCAGGCACACCTGCCAGCAAATCGGCAACGCTGTAGGCACCGGCAGTATAGCCTGTCATCTGAGTGCCGGAGGAAGCCTTGCCGGCAATAGTGCCGCCGGTTGCTAAAATTACAATGTTCTTCAACTCAGTTTTTTCCATCAGCCTGACCTCCATCAGTCCTTCTTTCAGCTCGCAGCCAAGGCCTATTTTAACAAGCCCTTTTCCTGCAGATAATCAGATACCATATCTGCCGCTTCGGCAGTAATCTTAATGCATTTAGTTCTGTATTCCGGCGTACCGAAGCTCAGGCGGTTCAGTGCTCTGCAGCAGGAAGCACCGAAATGTTTGGTAAAGCGCTCATGAAACTCATGTGTATATTTATAGACCTCTGTCTGATGCTTTTCGGACGGATCTAATCTGCCAACGCTAGAGCTGATAACCAGGCAGGAGCCGCTCAGCGCACCGCACACGCAGCCGCTGCGGCCGATACCGCCGCCCATGCCGGACACCATGCGGATTGCTACATCTGGCAGGCCCAGCTTTAAGCCATCGTTACACGCCTTAACTACGGATTCCACGCAGTTATTGCCATCGTTATGGTACTGCTCTGCTAAATCATAAATTTCCTTCATATCTTATCCCTCCAAAAAATAACCTAATCTTGTTTATTTTAGCAAGCATGAGGCAAAATAGCAAGAAAAATGCTGTGACCGGCAAGCCACAGCATTGTATATCAAAGTCCGAACATAGTCTTAACCAACTTCGTTCCGCTCTCAGTTTTAAAAACACGCTCCACAGCCTTGGCAATATTCTCCTTCGGCGTACCGTCCTCATAAAAATTTACTATAAAATCAGCTTCCACAAGCAACTGATAATCAAGACCGTCAATCATATTATACGTATGGTGATGACCGACAAGATAGCAGATGCGTTCAATTTTTTCAGGGGCATAGCCAACCTTTTGCAAAAGCTCGCGTGCTACCGCAGGTCCTTCCTGCTCCTGAATTTTGCCTGTGCAGTGACCGGCACCGTACTTGGCCTCGCCGGGTTTAATACCGCAGTCATGCACAAGACCGGCCGCCTCCACAAGCTCTGTCAGCTCTGCATCCGCAGCCTCGCTCTCAGCCAGCTGCTTGGCCAGGCTGGCAACCTTGATAAAATGCTGGCAGCGGCGTGCATCTCCGGCAAAAAAAGCTATCATCTCGTTATATAAAGCAACGTTTTTATTCATAGCATTCACTCCAATCCGACTAAAATACGATTCAATCTTATTTTGGCCTAAACAATGCAGCTTTGCAAGTTTTTCGCCATAATAATATTATAAAAGCATTCTCCCCACAACACACAGAAAAGCGCTCTTAGCCTGCATTACGCAAGACACCGAGCGCCTTCCTGTTTTATTAGGGAGTTTGATTAGGGAGAAGCAAATTATTTTTCCTCAATAGGATAATCCTGCAGAGCATCATAGCCTGTTTCACCGGTACGAATCTTAACAACATCCTCAACATCATAGATGAAGATTTTGCCATCGCCGTATTTGCCGGTATACAAAACCTGCTTAGCAACATTGACTACTGCTGCAACAGGAATTGCGGAAACAATCATTTCAACCTTTACCTTCGGCAGCAGGTGAGCAGCAACCTCAGCACCACGATACATTTCTGTGGACCCCTTCTGGATGCCGTAGCCCAGAACCTTAGTAACAGTCATGCCGGTAATTCCCAGCTTATCTAAAGCACTCTTCAATGCTTCGAAACGATTTTGCGAGGTGATAATAACAACCTTGCTCATCTTTACTGCGCCTGCAGGCTTAGCTGCAGTTTCTTTGACCGGAGTAACATAGGTAGTAGTAACAGAAGTCTGTGCCTCCAGCGAAGTTTGCATAAAGTCGGCATAGCTGCTGAGCAGACCGTGCTCTTCCATATCCAGACCTTTGATTTCTTCGGATTCCTTAACACGCAGGCCGAAGAGCTTATCAAGAATTTTAAAGATAATCGTCATGGTAACCGCAACATAGATTGCTACAGTAACAACACCGATAATTTGTTTTACCAGAAAATCAGTACCGCCGCCATAGAAGAGGCCGCCGTCAAGAGCGAAGAGACCGGTTGCGATAGTACCGAAGGCACCACAGATACCGTGAACAGAAATTGCACCAACAGGATCATCAATCTTCAGCTTCTGGTCGAAGAATTCAACAGCAGCGACTACCAGCACACCGGCAATCAGGCCGATGATTAAAGCGCCGGCCGGGCTTACCATATCGCAGCCTGCGGTAATTGCTACCAGACCAGCAAGCACGCCGTTCAGAGTCATAGAAACATCAGGCTTGCCGTAACGAATCCAGGTGTAAATCATAGTTGCGGTAGCAGCAGCTGCTGCAGCCATGTTAGTGGTAATGAAGATAGCACCCATGGAAACCAGAACATCATCACCGGTTGCACAAACGGTAGAAGCACCGTTGAAACCGAACCAGCCGAACCAGAGAAGGAAAACACCCAAGGCACCAAGCGGAATGCTGTGACCGGGAATAGCGTTTACCGTACCGTCGGTATTGTATTTGCCGATACGCGCGCCAATCATCTTGGCACCGACGAGAGAAGCAACGCCGCCTACCATATGAACGGCAGTAGAACCGGCGAAATCGTGGAAGCCCATCTGTGCGAGCCAGCCGCCGCCCCAAATCCAGTGACCGCTGATCGGATAAATAACAGCACTGATTAATACGCTGTAAATGCAATATACCAAGAAGTTGGTACGTTCTGCCATAGCACCGGAAACAATGGTTGCTGCAGTAGCACAGAACATCGTCTGGAAGATAAAGTAGGCTGTGCTCGGATAGCTGGCACCATAATCGCCTTTAACGAAGAAGTCCGGCGCTCCGATAAAGCCGCCGATATCGGTACCAAACATCAGGCCAAAGCCCAGAACCCAGAAAACGATGGAACCGAGGCACATATCCATGACGTTCTTCATGACGATGTTGCCAGCATTTTTAGCTCTGGTAAAGCCTGTTTCAACCATTGCAAAGCCCGGCTGCATAGAGAATACCAGGAAGGCACCTATCAGCACCCATATAGTATCGACAGATACATATTTGTCCATTTGTAAACACCCCTCAAATTATAATATTTTTTAACGCGTCATTGAGCAGCGCTCACATGGCATTAGCTAAAGAAAGAGGGGCGTACCCGATTTTTCGGATACACCCCATTGTGTATGAGTTTGATTTATATATTATTTTATTTTTTATTATTACACCTTACTCAAGGCTGTCGATAAGGTAGCCTCCGCTTACTCGTTTACGCCGAACAGCAACTCTCCATAAGTCGGATAGTCGAGATACTTACCACCGGTCAAAGCTTCGGCAGCATCAACAGCACTTCTCAGCTTGCCCATTTCTTCAAGAACGGTATCGTGATAGTACAGAGCCTGTTTCTCGCTGTCGCCGATTTCTGCTGCTTCCTTCAAGCCATCTTCCAGCTTCAGGGAGGATGCATACATTTCGCCGCCCAGCTTGCTCAGCTTATCAGCAAGTGCGCCTTCAAAGCCTGCGCTGACGCCGGCAGCCTTTTTATCCAGTACTGCTTTGGTCAGATCTTCGGTGTAAGCGGTAACTGCCGGGAGAATATCCTTGTGGAACATATCCAGCATAGTTGCTGCTTCGATAGAAATCGTGGTGCTGTAGTTCTCCAGCAGGATTTCTACACGAGATTCAACTTCGGCTTTAGTGAAGATATTATGTTTTTCGAACAGCTCGATGTTCTTTGCATGACCCAGATACGGCAGAGCCTCCGGAGTAGATTTGAGGTTCAGCAGGCCACGTTTGGCAGCTTCCTCAACCCATTCGTCAGTATAACCGTTACCGTTGAAGACAATGCGTTTATGAGCCTTGTAGGTTTCTTTAACCAAATCATATACTGCTGCTTCCAGGTCAGGAGCATCTGCCAGCTTATCGGCAAATTCATCCAGCTCTTCGGCAACGATGGTGTTCAATACGATGTTGGGGCCGGCGATGGAGAACATGCTGCCCAGCATACGGAATTCAAATTTATTGCCGGTGAAGGCGAACGGAGAGGTTCTGTTTCTGTCGGTGTTATCCTTAACCAAAGCAGGAATGGTATCGTCGCTTACCTTGATGTAGCTTTCCGGGTTGCCGTTGTAAACCTTGTCTGCTGCAATAGCTTCGAGAACTGCAGTCAGCTCAGTGCCAAGGAACATGGAAACGATAGCCGGAGGAGCTTCGTTAGCGCCCAGACGATGGTCATTGCCGGCACTGGCAACAGATACACGCAGCAGATCCTGATATTCATCAACAGCTTTGATGATTGCTGCCAGGAAAGTCAAGAAGCGCAGGTTTTTGTACGGCTCCTTGCCGGGATCCAGCAGGTTCAAGCCTTCTTCCGTAGATAAGGACCAGTTGTTATGCTTACCGCTGCCGTTTACACCGTCGAAGGGTTTTTCATGCAGCAGGCAAACAAGGCCATGACGCAGAGCAACACGTTTCATGAACTCCATCATCAGTTGGTTATGGTCAGAGGCTACGTTGGTAGTTGTGAAGATAGGTGCCAGCTCGTGCTGTGCCGGAGCAACTTCGTTATGCTCGGTCTTGGCAAGTACGCCAAGCTTCCACAGCTCATCGTCCAAATCCTTCATGAAGGAAAGAACTCTTTGTTTGATAATGCCGAAGTAGTGGTCGTCCAGCTCCTGCCCACGCGGAGATTTCGCACCGAAAAGGGTTCGGCCGGTGTAAACCAGGTCTTTACGTTTTTCCCACATTTTTTTATCTACGAGGAAATATTCCTGTTCCGGACCAACAGTACTGTTGACGCGGATAGTATCAATGCCGAACAGCTTCAGCAGCTTGCAGGCTGCTTTGCTGGCTGCATTCATGGAACGCAGCAGCGGAGTCTTTTTATCCAGCACTTCGCCGGTGTAGGAGCAGAAGGCTGTAGGAATGCACAGGCAGTTATCTTTGATAAATGCATAGGAGGTCGGGTCCCATGCTGTATAGCCGCGAGCTTCAAAGGTTGCACGCAGGCCGCCGGACGGGAAGCTGGAAGCATCAGGTTCGCCCTGAATCAGCTCTTTGCCGGAGAAGTCCATAATAACACGGCCTTCAGCAGTAGGAGAAATGAAGCTTTCATGCTTTTCAGCAGTAATACCGGTCATTGGTTGGAACCAATGGGTGAAATGAGTGCAACCATGCTCCAGAGCCCAGTCCTTCATAGCATTGGCGATGATATTAGCAATTTCCAAATTCAGCGGAGTGCCTGCCAGCACTGCTGCCTTATATGCCTTATAGGTTGCAGTCGGCAGACGGTCCTTCATAACGCTTTCGTTAAAAACTAAGCTGCCAAACAGTTTCGGTACATCATTCATTGTAAAACCTCCCTAATTTCTCTCTGAGAATTTCCTTGGGTTTACGAAGAGTAAACCCCTCATTTGAAATACAGTTTTCGTGCTTTACAGATTTTCTTCTCTCTGGCTCTGTAAATAAGAAAGCACCGTCAGCTGCGCCTTGCGCTGCTACGGTGCTTCGTTGCACTTATCATGGGTAAGAAGATAATTCTCACCGCTGATATAAAAGAAAAAGCAACCACGAAGTTTAGACCTTTCGATCCAACAACCACGTTGTTGCTTTATGCGCTTATTATAATACTAGGATTTGAATTTGTAAAGGGGGTAAGAGGAAATTTTTTATTTTTTTCTGCGTATACTAAAAAAGTATGCTTATTTTCGACTACAACAGCAAGAATTTTTATCAGATATAACTGATAAAAATCTAAAATTATGAAAAATTTCAGTTATATCTGATAGAAATTTGATTTTCGTCTTGAATTTAAGATATAACTGATATATTATATAGATAGTGAGGTGATTTACATGATTAAAAGAGAATCTTACATGAAAAAAATCCGCCCATTCATTAACAGTGATTTAGTAAAAGTACTTACAGGTATCCGACGTTGCGGTAAATCTGTTATGTTAGATCTTATAAAACAAGAGCTGTTACAACAAGGAGTTACTCCCCAACAGCTTATTTCCTATAATTTTGAAAATATGAGCTTTGCCAGGCTTTGCAATGCCCAGGCTCTTCATGATGAAATAATAAGCCAAACCCAAGCTTTAACAGGAAAAATTTATCTTTTCTTTGATGAAATCCAAGAGGTAAAAGATTGGGAAAAATGTATTAATTCCTTACGTATAGAGCTTAATTGTGATATTTATATAACCGGTTCCAATGCCAAGCTCCTATCCGGTGAATTAGCCACTTATTTAGCAGGACGCTATGTAGAATTTGTTATTTATCCTTTTTCATTTTCTGAATTTATTGAGCTATATAATACTATACAGCCTAATACAAGTGAAGCAGACTGCTTCAAGAAATACCTGCACTTCGGAGGAATGCCATATTTGGCAGCCCTGCAATATAACAAAGCTGCCTGCAAACAATATTTACAGGATGTATATACATCAGTAGAACTGAAAGATATTGTACGCCGCAACAATATACGTGATGTTGACATGCTTGAACGCATACTTACCTACATAACTGCAAATATCGGTACCATTTTTTCTGCAAATGTGCTTTCTAAATATTTGAAAAGCGAAGGACGCAGTATGGCAACAGAAACCATTATCAACTACGTTAAAGCCTGCACCGATGCTTTTCTGTTTTATCAGGTAAAACGTCAGGATATACAAGGTAAAAAGCTGCTTGCTATCAACGAAAAATATTATGTCGCTGACCATGGCATCCGCGAAGCAGTCTTCGGCGGCAACATGAAGGATATCAATCTCATTTTGGAAAATATCGTTTATCTGGAGCTTTTACGCCGTGGTTATAAGGTGAGCATCGGCAAGTTAGATACCAAAGAAATTGATTTTATCTGTGAAAAACAGGATAAAAAAATTTATATTCAAGTTACGTACTTATTGGCTGCAGAAGAAACTATTCAACGTGAGTTCGGTTTTTACAATGAAATTACCGATAATTATCCGAAATATGTGCTTTCACTCGACGAATTCGATATGAGCCGTAATGGTATTATCCATAAAAATATCAGAGATTTTTTGACAGATGCATCTATATAACTGTTTAGAAAAATACCAAATTTAACATTATTAAAACCGTTACGTATACTCTTCAGCAGGATTTTTGCGTTCTGTAAAGAATTGTACAGTATAGAGTATGCAATGCAAAACGCAATATAACTAATTGCCAAGGAGGAACCGCTATGGAATTAACCGCTGTTGCGCAGCTGCGCCGCATGGTGCTGGAGCATTTATCCCGCTACACCTGGAATAACGAGTTGCCTGACCACGTCTACGATATTCTGCAGGAGGTACGCGAGGATACTCCGCGCTACCGCTGCTGTGTTTATAAAGAAAGAGCCGTACTGAAAAACCGTATTGATATGGCGTTGGGGCAGGAGTGCTCCAGCAATATCATCGAGGCTGCCAAGCTGACGCTGAACGAGCCTGAGCGCACCGATTTGCCGATTATCGACGTGCTCCCCGCAGCCTGCGACCAATGCCCGATTGATGCTTATTACGTTACCGATATGTGCCGTCACTGCATCACCCACAAATGCATGAATAACTGCCCGAAAAAGGCTATCAGCATTATTCAGGACCGTGCCTTTATCGATAAAACGAAATGTATCGAATGCGGACGCTGCAAGCAGATGTGCCCCTACGGTGCGATTATCGAAATCCATCGTCCCTGCGTGCGTGCCTGCGCCATCGGTGCCATCAGCATCGGTGAAAACCGTAAGGCTGTAATTGACTACGAAAAATGTGTTTCCTGCGGTGCCTGCCGCAACGCCTGCCCCTTCGGTGCTATCGACGAGCGCAGCAATATCATCCGCGTTATCCGTGAAATCCAGCAGGGCAAGCAGGTTATCGCCCTTGTGGCACCTTCTATCGTAGGCCAATACGGTTTGAAGATTACTATGGCGCAAATTTACGAGGCACTTCAAAAAGCAGGCTTCGCTGAAGTCGTAGAGGTTGGAATCGGCGCCGATATCACCAGCGTTAAAGAAGCAGAGGAATATCTGGATAAGGTTCCTGCCAAGCAGGGCTTTATGACCAGCTCCTGCTGCCCTGCCTTCGTTAAGCTGATTAAAACGCAGGTGCCGGAGGCTGCGGATAAAATTTCCGACACTCCCTCCCCCATGCTCACCTGCGCTGAGCTGATAAAGGAAAAATATCCTTATGCCGTTACCGTGTTCATCGGTCCCTGCATTGCCAAAAAGGTGGAAGCACGCGAGCACCGCGAAACCATCAACTACGTGCTTTCCTTTGAAGAGATTATGTGCATGCTGGAGGGCAAGGATATCAAATTTGCGGAAATGAGCGGCGATGCTGCGTATGAGCGTGATGCCTCCAAGCTCGGTCTGAGCTTCCCGCTGACTGCCGGAGTAAGTGCTGCCGTGCATGATACGGTTGCCGCTATGGGCGGTGAGGTGCATAACGCACAATACTGCTCCGGACTGGACAAATGCCGTGATACGGTTAAGGCTGCTGCCGCAGGCAAGCTCGACTGCAGCTATATCGAAGGCATGGCCTGCCCCAACGGCTGCATCGACGGCCCTGATACCGTAGGCGACTTCCACATCACGAAGGTTGCCCTGACGAAATATGCTGCGGCAGCCCCCAACAAGCAGGCTGCCCAAGACAAGCACACAAAATAATAATTTAAAGCCTATCCCTTCTGTCATGCCGGCAGAGGGGATAGTTTGTTAATAGCAGGATTTTAGTCTGCTAAAATCATAGAGTGCGTTCTACTGCGCACTAAAAAGAACGGAGATTCCCAAGCAAATGCAAAACACCCGCTACATCGGGCACATTGCTGCCCTCATTACAATTGCTACCTGGGGCACAACCTTTATTTCTACAAAGGTTTTACTTACCGGCTTTCAGCCGTTGGAAATCCTTTTTTTCCGCTTTATTATGGCCTTTTTCGCCCTTTGGCTGGCCTATCCCCAAATGCTGAAAACAGATAAAAAGCAGGAGCCTGTTTTTATGGCCGCAGGCCTTTGCGGCATCTGCCTCTACTACCTTTTGGAAAACATCGCCTTGACCTATACACAAGCCTCCAACGTTGGCGTAATCGGCAGCACAGCGCCTTTCTTTACCGCGCTGCTGGCGCATTATTTTATGCGTTCTGCCGGCAGTTTAAGCAAGCAGTTCATCATCGGCTTTTTTATCGTGATGAGCGGTATTGCCTGCATCAGCTTCAATGGTGCAGCCATGCAGCTCAATCCGCTGGGTGATTTGCTGGCGATTTCCGCCGCTGTCGTGTGGGCGTTTTATGCTCTGCTGACGAAAAAAATCAGCAGCTACGGTTATCCTGTTATCCTCGCCACACGCAGAACATTTTTCTACGGCATTCTCTTTATGGTGCCGGCGCTCGGTTTTCTGGATTTTGAACTGAACCTGGCACGCTTCGCCAATACTACCTATCTTTTCAATATCGTCTTTCTGGGACTGGGCGCTTCTGCTCTCTGCTTTGTAACCTGGAATTTGGCAGTTAGGGAGTTGGGCGCAGTAAAGGCCAGCGTTTATATTTATATGGTGCCCGTCATCACCGTCATTACCTCGGCGATTGTCCTGCAGGAAAAAATCACTCTGCTGGTAGCACTCGGTACCATCCTGACAATGACCGGCCTGTTTATTTCAGAATACCGCCCGAAGAAAAAAATAAAGTAAGAAGGCAAACAAATACGCCCTAGGCATCAACAGCCTAAGGCGTATTTTTATTTATTCTGCATATAATAATTAATAAAGGTCTGCGCAACCTGCGACAGCTCTCTGCCCTTAACTATAGACAGTGTCATCTCCAGAAACAAGCGCTCATCCTTGATTTCCTTGCGGACCAGATTCGCTGGAAACAATTCTACAGCCGGTGCCGGTACAATTGCCACACCGGTATTTTTTTCTGCCCAGGCTATGGCCGAAAGCTTAGTAGTATTAATACTCATAACCTGCGGGAAAATGTGTGAATCCGAGCACACAGAAAAAAACAGCTCAGAACAGCCACGCGACAGACATAACGGAATGTCCTCCAAATCATCCAGCAGGATATTAGGCTTATCATTTTTCAGATACGGGCTATCCTTATGAAAAAGCGCAACCAGACGCTCTTTACGGCTGAACAGCGTTTCAAAGCGTTTAGACTGCTTTAGGGGTGCATTGGCAATGCCTATTTCCGTTTTTCCCTCCAAAAGCTGCTTTGTTTGTTCGTCAATCGGCACCTCATACAGCTCATAATTAATATGCGGAAACTCTCTGTAAAAATCACTCAAAAAGTTTTTAATAAAGTTTATTGACATCGAAGGTGACAGACTGATGCGCAGCGTACCGCTAAAACCTGCCTGACAGTCAACTATCTCCTTCAGAGCGCTGTTTTCTGCCGAGCAGATATACTTAGCCTTGTTATATAAAATACAGCCTGCATCCGTAAGCTCAATGCTGTGACCGCCACGGCGCACATGCAGCAGCTGCGTACCAAAACGCTTCTGCAGCACCTTAAGCTGATTACTCAGCGCCGGCTGGGCAATCGCTATCTGCTTAGCTGCGGCAGAAATACTGCCGGCTTCAACTATGGCAATAAAATTGCGGTAATATTCTATGTCCATATAGGGTTCTCCTTTACTTCTCTCTGCCTTTATTATACTATACAGCAATATTTCTGAGTACTTTTTTAGTTTTTAAAATTAAATTTTTCATAAAACCAATGATAGCATATGCAAAACACATATAACTCCAATAGATTATTTTTATAAGTGATTAAGAATAAAAGTATAAGTTTTTTCGTTTTTTTCTAAAAACAGACAACTATATATCATGAATTATCCTGTTCCCGCATCAAAGAACGAGTTAACGTATATGCATTTCTTATATGTAAAATGTATTTTCCGTATTTTACTTTATATGTTGATAGATTTAAACTGTAAGCAGATAAGGAAATTTCCAAAAAAGAAAAGAGGTTTTTGAAATGCTGGATGCAACACGTTTGCGCACCCCCTGCCTATTTGACAAAATAGTCAGCGCGGACGAAGCAGCCACACTGATTACCGACGGTATGAATGTCGGTGTCAGCGGCTTCACCCCCTCTGGCTATCCTAAGAAAACCACACTTGCTCTCGCTAAAGCCATCAAGGCCGGCAAAAAATGCCGTATCAATATTTGGAGCGGTGCTTCCGTCGGACCGGAAATCGAAGAAACACTTGCCGAAGTCGGCGGTATCAGCGGACGCATGCCTTATTATGCAGCCTCCAACAAAACACTCAGCCGCCAGATCAACACCGGCAGCGTAACCTATATTGATCAGCATTTAAGCCACTTTGCCCAACAAATCGACTACGGCTTTTACGGCGATGTTGATGTTGCAATCGTTGAAGCCGCTGCTATTAATGCAGACGGCAGCATTGTTCTCGGTTCTGGTGTCGGCAACACGCCTATGCTTGTAAAGCATGCAAAAAAAATTATCGTTGAGGTCAACACATCTATCCCGCTGACGCTGGAGGGAATGCACGATATTTACATCTGCAGCAAACCACCTGAGCGCACCGAAATCCCTATTTATCATGTCGGCGACCGCATCGGTTCTCCTTATGTAAGCTGCGGACTTGACAGAATTACCTGCATCGTCGAATCAGACATTGTCGACCATGTACGCAATTTAAGCGCTCCTGATGACACAAGCAAAAAAATTGCCGCTAACCTGGTTGATTTTCTGGAGCACGAGCAGCGCCACGGCCGTCTGCCGCAGCAAATGCTGCCGTTGCAGTCCGGCGTAGGAAGCATAGCCAATGCTGTATTAATGGGTTTGGCAGAATCTAAATTTGAACATCTTACTATGTACTCAGAGATTTTGCAAGATTCTGTTTTCAAAAGGCTGTCAAAACAAATGACGTTATTACGGCAGATTTAAGCGTTGCGGAACGTCAGATTGCCCGTGTAAATGAAATGAAGGCTCACCGTGACCAGCACGCAGTAGATGCTTCCCTGAAAGCTCTGAAGGAAGCTGCCAATGGTTAAGCTAACCTTATGCCTTATCTGATTGATGCTGTTAAAACCTATGCAACCTTAGGCGAAATCTGCGGCGTACTGCGCGAGGTTTTCGGAGAATACCAGCAGGGAGGTAATTTGTTTTAAGGCTAAGGCAGGTGTTTACGTTGCATTTGGCGAATACCATGGCAATAGTTAAAATTAAAGCAAAGGCAGGTATTTACAATGACAACTAAAGCATTAGCAAAATTTACCGCAGAAATGTGCTACGAAAAGCTTTCTGCTCACAGTATCGAAATGGCTAAAAAATGTCTGCTGGACTGGCTGGGAATTGCTATCCGCGGTTCGCAGGAAAAACCGGTACGCATCATCCATGATGTTATTCTTCAGGGCGATGCACCTAAGGCGAATATCTTCGGCAGTATCCCTGCAAAAAAGGCTAGCGCCCTGAACGCTGCCTTTATCAACAGCGCTGCTTCCCACAGTCTGGACTTCGATGATTTGCATAACCCTTCGATTATCCACCCGGCCTGCGTCGTTGTTTCACCCGCGCTGGCTGTCTGCGAAGCGGAGCACAAAAGCGGCAAGCAGCTTATTGCCGCTATATGCGCAGGCTACGAGGCCAGCGGCCGCGTAGGCGAAGCTGTAATCCCGGAATCCTACTTCTTCTGGCATACCACCGGTACTGCAGGCACCATCGCCGCCGGTGCTGCTGCCGCCAACGCCCTCGGTCTTGACGCACAGCAGACACTGATGTGCTACGGCAGCGCCGGTACACAGGCAGCAGGCCTGTGGGAGTTTTTAAAAGAGGGTGCCATGAGCAAGCCGCTGCACACAGGCAAGGCTTCCTACAGCGGTGTTCTCAGCGCTTATCTGTCGCAAAAGGGCTTTACTGCCGCCAGCGAAATTTTAGAAGGCGAAAAGGGCTTCTGCCGTGCCATGGTCAAAGAACCGCATCTGGAAAAGCTTACCGAAAGCATGAGCACCGACAAGCTGAAAATCGACATCAACTCCTTCAAGCCCTACGCCTGCTGCAAGCATGCTCACGCCGCTCTTTACGCCATTCAGGAGCTGCGCAAGGCTCATTCTCTGCAGCCTGAGGACATCGCTAAAATTAAGCTTTACGTCAACGATATTACGAACTATCTGATCAATAATCCGCAGCCGCAAACTCCCTACGGCGGCAAATTCAGTATTCAATATTGCTCCGCTGCCATGCTGAAGTTCGGCGAAGTAGGCATTGCGCAGTTCAGTGAGGAATGTATCCATAACAAAGAGCTTACGGATTTAATGCAGCACATCGAGGTTATCCGCGATGAGGCTATGGAACAGCTTCATGCGGCAGATGCTTCCAAATTGGCTTCCAGAGTAGAAATCCAGCTGCAAAACGGACAAACACTGACAATGCAGGTTGATTATCCTAAGGGAGATCCGGAAAATCCTCTGACCTGGGAGGAGCTCTGTGCTAAATTTATGAGCCTTGCCGTACCTGTCTACGGTGAAGCTAAAGCATTACGTTTACAAAATTGGGTAGCAAGCCTTGAGCAATGCAGTGACGTTGCCCAAGCTTTGGACGCCTGTCTAAAAGAGGAATGATTTATGCAACCGGAAGAAATTATCCGAAGCGTAAAAGATATCTACACGCATAACGCTTTTATGCAGCACTGCGGCATAAAGGTTCACAGCATCAGCTGCGGCAAAGCTGCAGTAGGCCTGCGCATCGACCCTGCCATCCACACAAACCTCAACGGCAAGCTGCACGGAGGCTTGCTTACAACACTGGTGGATAATGCCACCGGCATCGCCTGCGCCGCTATGGGCAAGCGCGTGGTTACGGTATCGATGACCGTAGATTTCATCAAGGGCGCTCCTTCCGGTGCAATGGTAGAGGCACAGGCTGAGGTTGTTTCGCATAATGACCGTTTGATTACTATGCAGATTCATGTATATGATACTGATGCAGATACACTGCTGGCCACCGGCAGCTGCTGTATGCTGACGATTGCCGACTTCCCCGGAATTCCGGAAAAGTGGTAGATGTCAGCTCCGCAGGTAGTCTGTAAAGCGTATACCATAACAGCTTAACTGCTTTCGTTACAATGTAAAAAGGCGTTCTCCCCTGCGGGAGAACGCCTTTACTGTAAGAAAAAATCTTTGTCAAATTCATTCCGCCTTAATTGCTTCAACCTGCTCAATGGAAAGTGAAGTAGCCTTAGCAATATCCCCTACAGATAATCCCATGCTTAAAAGACGCTTTGCAGTTGCAGTCTTTTCTTTTGCCTTGCCTTCGGCGAGACCTTCAGCCTTAGCTTCTCGTCTTTCGTCTAACAAACGTGCTTCCAAAAGCATAAATTCTCGCCTCACTTTCGAATCAAGCTTGTTCAGCCTTAATCGCTTCAACCTGCTCAACGGAAAGTGAAGTAGCCTTAGCAATATCCTCTACAGATAATCCCATACTTAAAAGACGCTTTGCAGTTGCAGTCTTTTCTTTTGCCTTGCCTTCGGCGAGACCTTCAGCTTTGCCTTCAGCCTTAGCTTCTCGTCTTTCGTCTAACAAACGTGCTTCCAAAAGCATAAATTCTCGCCTCACTTTCGAATCAAGCTTAAGATAGCTGATTTCATCATCAATTTGTCTTGTGAAATCGCTATTTATAACGTGGTTATTAACATAATCATAAAAACTTTTGATGTCCTTGGAAATACTGCCATGCGTACCCTTGGTATTCAAAATCATAGTAGTTGCTTCATCGGGAAGCTCCAGCTCCAAATCCTCCAGACAACGCTTTTTAAAGGTGTAAACATAATTTCCCTTGGCAAAAAAATCAAAAACACAGATAAAAATGATATAGGTTGGCGGCAACAGATCATATTCCTGGTTCTTCTGCAGCAAGTCAATATCCATCAATGCCTGATAGTAGCGTGTGCGCTTGGGCAGCACGTAGTTTTTGGTATCAGGATTTTTGGTGTTCTTGACCTGCATTTCCAGATTGTAATGCGTATTCTTGTCATCTGCCACAATGATGTCTAGACGGATACCACGGCTGACGAATTCAGGCTCAAGGGATTTTTCTGCCTCCAAGTAGTTGATATCAGCAATTTTGATCTGCAGTAATTCCTCTAACAGGTGAATACAGATACGCTTGCGCGACATAACCTTTTTGAAGATGAAATCACTTTGAATCGTCAGGTTTTCGAATTTTGTTGCTAAGTTTTGCATATGTTTCCTCCTTTGATTATAGCATAAAGTCAGGCAAAAATATATAAGCCGGCGATTGCAACTGACGTAAAAGAAAAGGCGCCTGCCGAAAGCTCGACAAGCGCCACTGATCCGCATGACCAGGCATAAGCTCCGCAAGAATGCGGCTACCTATGCAACTAAGGTAATTATATCACAGATGTATTATAAAAAACAATAGTTCATAAAAAGAAAAATGCCGTTGCAATTATTGATATATTCCCTGCGACAAAAGGCGTTCTCCCCTGCGGGAGAACGCCTTTACTGTTTATTGAGCTTTATTCACTTGTCACCGCCGACAATTTATTTTGCCAGCTTGTTGCCGTAATGGTCGCGCTCGCCTTTAGTATCGTTTACGCGTACACGTTCAATCTTATCGCGATCGCCATCTTCACCGCTGATGCGGTCTACACGGATGCGGCCCAATTCAGGCTCAAATTCTTTGATGATCTTTTCTTCCAGAGCTGCGCCGTTTTCGATTGCACGATAGAGCATTGCAGCAAATTCATAACGAGTCATCAGACGGTCACCGCCGAAGTTGCCGTCAGGATAGCCTTCGATGTAGCCGTTGCCTGCCAGCTTAGCGATGTATTCATATGCCCAGTGGTTAGCCGGAACATCCGGGAAGAGCTTGGTCTTGGTTTCATCCAGCATACCGAATGCTTTTTCCATCTTAGCCATCTTAGCGCCCATTACTGCCAGCTGACCGCGGAGGTCGATAACCTCACGAGCCAGAGCGGTACGGCTATTGCTTACATGGTTGGTGCGGTCCAGAGCGAAGGATACGCCTGCGTTAACCATGTTTTCACCATTGCCTACGGTACCTGCAACACTGAACATTACCTTTTCGTCAGGACGATAGTATGCGCCGATTGCTGCAGCGTTTTCACCGCCGTAGTTGCCATAGCCTGCGGAGAAGGTCAGTTTGTCGTCCGGATCAAAGTCCATCGGATGCAGTGCTGCCAGAGCTGCTGCGCCTGCGCCAACCTTGTTTACACGGTTGCCCAGTTGGTTAATGCGGTTGCTGTTGCTGATGACTTGGTTTTCAACGCCATTAATGCGGTTGTTGGTATCCTTCAACTGACCATAGTTAACTGCATCAGTATCAGCTTCACCTGCTTTCACATTGGTAATATGTTGACCGTTTGCATTCAGACCATCAGCACTGATATAGGTCTTGTCGCCAACTTTTACGCCTTCATCGCTGATGGAGGTCTTGCCTGCGGTTACAGCAGTTGCAGATACGCTAACCTTATCGCCAACCTTCAGACCATATTTGTCCATTACAGTTTGGCCGGTGGTTACGCTGTTTGCTTTTACAGTATCAACGTCGATGTCTTTATTCAGCTTTACCTCATAGTTTGCTGCTTCACCTTCTTGAGCAGTGTTGGTAACAATAATATTGCTGCTGCCTTCTACTTTAGTGTGCTTAGCTGCAGTTGCTGCTACGTCGGTAAGTTTTTGATCCAGTTTGCCGATTGCGGTAGTAGTGCTATCGCCATCTGCAATATCACCTTTTCCTACCTTGCTGTACTGCAAATCGCCAACCTTGGTGTCCAGCTTGTTGTTCAGGTTGTTTACAGCTTCAACAACGGTAGTCTTACCTTCGCCGCCGTTTTTAAGATCGTCGGCAATATCATTAACATTGCCTACATCACTTGCTTTTGCTACGTCTTTGATGGTAACGGTATCAACCTTGTTGCCGTTTTTATCAACAACATCCATATTAACCTTATTGTCTGCACCAACGCCGTATTCACCCGCTTTGATATGGGTATCGGTATTACCTGCTTGAACCGCTGCATTCAACTGACCTACGTTTACAGCATCGGTATCAGCTACGCCTGCTGCTACACCGGTAATCTTGCTGCCTGCTACATTCAAGCC
>NZ_GL830890.1 GCF_000188175.1 Phascolarctobacterium succinatutens YIT 12067
CCGTAGGGTTAAGAGTTATTAGAATGTGTAAGTTGCGCCTACCATAAAGTTAAACGGAGTTGCATAATATTCAGCACTGGTAGAATAATAAACAACATCGTGTCTATCAAAGATATTATTAAAGGTAGCAAAGAAGCTCAAATCATCTTGAGCCTTATACTCTACATTCAGATTAGTCAGCAGATAAGGTTTTGCGGAAGTTTTAGTTACATATGGTACAGTAACATTTTTGCTTTTGCTGGTTGTCTTATAGGTATTTCTTCCATCCAAAAAGGAAGCGTTTAAAGCAGCTTTCCATTTATCCATATGGTAGGTTAAGCCTGCTTTAAGCTCAAACTTGCTGTAATCATCCTGCCAGCCAAAATTATGACCGTTTTTATCTATATTCTGAGTCTGAGGATTGCTATAAGTTGCAGATAAGTTATAGCCAAAGCCTTTATCAGCTACCATTGCATAGCTTGCTTCAATGCCAGTATTACGCAAGTTTTCATTACTGTAAGTGAACTCATTAGTTTTAGAATCTATGGATGCACTGATATTATCGTCAACCTTGTAATTGAACAATGCTACACGCAGATTTCTGGACGTATCAATATCCTTTTTCCAACCCAATTCATAGTGTGTGCCCTTTTGCGGCTTCAGTGTATCTGCACCATCACCGTTTTTGTCGGTTTTATAAATCTGGTAAAGAGCCGGCATCTTAAAGGATTGACCAACACTTGCATAAATGCTTTCATTGTCATTCAGGCTGTGAATAAATTGCGCTTGTCCGCTGAAATTACTGAAGTTTGCACCATTAGGAGAACCAGTTGTCCAAGTTTCTCTAGCTGCCAAAACAAAGCTGTTCTGCTCGCTAAGTTTCTTGTCATATTGAGCATAAACGGAGAAATTATTTCTGCTCTGATCGCCACTGCTATCAGCTACAATACCGTTATCAAGTTGGTTTCCTGTCTTATATTTTTGGTTTTTAGAATTAAGACTAAAGTTCTCGTTTTGATATGTTGCTCCTACCAAAAGAGTATCTTCGTTTATATTCCATGCTTTTTGCATATCTAATCCGTAGTTATAAGTCTTTTCATCCTCCCAGCTATAGAAACGACCATCTAATAAAGCTGCATCTTTCTCACGTTGTCTGTCAATATAATACGCTGTTGCCTTAAAACTTTTATCATCATAAGTCAATTGAATATTATTGCGTTTAATATCCTGCTTTGTATCGTTTTCGGGTGTATAACTCATGGCGCTCTTTTTAGCTTTGGTATTAATATAATGATAAACAGACTCGTTATGACTAGCTTGCAAAGAAAGTCTGTCATTAAATTTATACGACAAATCAAAATTATTATTTTCAGGACCGCGCCAATCTTTAGTTACAGATTTATCGTCCTTTTCAATAGATACATCAGTTACCTTACCCCATTTAGAGTATTTATAGCCAAAGCCTAAATTACCAGCCTGTACAGATGCCGCATATTCCTGTTGTCCGTAATTGCCAAAGCCTGCTTTGATATAATTTGCACGTTCTTTTTTAGTGATAATATTAATTACGCCACCGGTAGCTTCACTGCCATACATAACAGCGCCACCGCCACGAACAATTTCAACGCGTTCTATATTTTCTACAGGGAAATCGTTCAAATCATAGGTACCTCTAATGTTAATAGGCACACCATTCACTAATACCAAGGTGCCATTGCCGTTACCACGCATCATAATTTTACTGGTCATGTTACCCATGGAAGCGCCACCAGTACCATACTGTTGAACATCCAGACCTGCACCGAATTTCAGTGCGTCATACAAGTTTGTTGCACCAGTTTCCTGCAATTTTTTTGCATCAAAAACTTCGGTAGAAGCTGCAACCTCTACATCTCTTTTCTCATAGCGAGTAGCAGTAACTACCATCTGATCAAGAGTGTACTCCTGCAGTTCTTCGGCAAAAGCAGCTGCACTGCTCATCAAGGTACCGGTAATCAACGCCGTCATCAATAAGCCTTTTTTCATCTTCATTTTTCTCATACTCCTATCAAAAATATTTATTGAAAAGCCCTTGCATACCCAGTCTTTCATGGTCATATGCAGCAAGCCTTACAATCGGCAAAAAATATTTGTATATCAACTCATCTAGATAACATTATATCTTATTTTAAAGTATATAGCTACTTTATAGACAAGATTTTCATGAAAATTTTTGCAAGTAAAAATCACCGCCAGATTCGTCTTCAATCATAGCGGTGATCGCTGTTTTTATCAGTTTGTATCCCTAGGCACTCATTTTAGCAGCCAGCGCACGTACTTCCTTCACCGAAAGCTTAGAGTACTTAACAACCTTATCTATGCATTCATTATCGGCTAGCATCTCTTTAGCTAAACTGATGCGCGCTTCCTTTTACGCTTTAGCAACTTTAGCTTCATATTTTTTCGCCATTTTTTCCAAAGCTTCTTTTTCACGCTTTGCTATAAGCTTTTCCATTACATCGCCCATTTTATCCAAGCCCTCCTTCTCTTCTTTAAAGTATCTAATTTTTTCAGCAAGCTTTTTATAATGCATATCATCAGGATTCTTGCAGCAAAAGTCATGAATCAGCATTCCTAACGGAGTGTCATTATGAATTTTGGCATTAACGTAGATAATATGCGAGCCATCTGCAAAGCTGCTACCATTCTCATCTATCATTCTATGAATACGATAAATCGGCAACAGTCCTTTAAGAACATCTTCCCTTGTAATGAAAATAACATAGTTCTCAGGGATTTTGTCAAAATACTCCCCTTTCGGCAAGCTTTTCGCATCCAACAGGCTCATATGATAGCGTGCTCTTTGAGGGATGGCACCACTGCTTTCATTCTGTACTTCGACGTTAAACTTGGTGCCATCAGCTTTTTCAGCTAAGATATCAAGCTGTAAATCCCTTCCCTGAAGATTTTTCAGACGTTTTTGTGTAGATGCTTTCTTTACTTTGATTGTATCATTTTCTAAAATAATCCGCAATATTAATTGCGTGCGCTGGCCGCGTCAGTTTACTGTAGGAATCAAA
>NZ_GL830891.1 GCF_000188175.1 Phascolarctobacterium succinatutens YIT 12067
GTTGAAAGTATTACAGAGATTCTCTGGGGACAGAAGGTTTCAGCCGGAACCATTAGCAATCTGAATCAAAAATGCTTTGCTCAAATTGAAGAATGGCGCTCCAGGAAGCTTACAGAAAAGTACCCCTATGTCTTTGTAGACGGTATTTTTCTAAAAAGATGTTGGGGAGGCTCCTTTGAAAACGCCTCTGTATTAGTTGCTATTGGCGTCACAGAAGACGGATACAGAGAAGTTATAGGTACAGCCGAGGGCCTCAAAGAAGATACTGAAAGCTGGAAAAATTTCTTTGTATGGCTGAAAAGCCGTGGCTTAGATGGCGTAAAACTTATAATTGGCGATAAAAATTTAGGCATGGTAGAAAGCATAGGTGAAGTGTTTCCAAATGCCAGATACCAACGCTGCACGGTGCATATGTACCGTAATATATTCTCTGTAGTACCACGTAAAACTGTCAAGGAAGTTGCCAAGATGCTCAAAGCAATTCATGCTCAGGAGAATAAAGCAGCAGCTAAAGAAAAGGCAAAATCAGTAATTTCCAGATTACGTGAGATGAAACTTAACAAGGCTGCAGACAAACTAGAAAATGGTTTAGAGGAAACCTTGACCTATATGGATTTTCCGTCAGAGCATTGGCT
>NZ_GL830892.1 GCF_000188175.1 Phascolarctobacterium succinatutens YIT 12067
GTATAATTAATTATGACATGGAGATTCCATCTGAAGCACTGTTGCTTTAGCAATAATTTGTATAGGACTTCATTAAATAAATCATGAAATTATATTATAGTTAGGGTAGTATAGATACCTTAAAGTTTTCTTAGTGTAACAAAGACAACTCCTAGCTCAAATTTTAACCTCTTTCTTATCATTTTGCAATATCTTTGTGAAAATCAAAAATAAAAAAAGGATTTTGGATATACTTGCAAGAATTAATAATAGTTACGAAGCTGTGTGAAGGAGTGAAAGCAAATGATAGTAGGCATAGGCTGTGATATTATCGAAATAGAACGTATTGCCCGGGCAATAAAGCGTGAATCTTTTATCCGGCGAGTGTTTACTGCTGAGGAAGCTGCCTATTGTCAAAGAAGAGGACAGCAGGCGGCAGCAAGCTTTGCAGCACGCTTTGCTGCTAAAGAAGCGGTGCTGAAAGCATTGGGAACCGGTCTGCGCGAAGGCTCGCTGCAGGAAATAGCCGTAGACAACGATGGGCTGGGCAAGCCTTTAGTACAGCTTAGCGGTCACTTTGCGATGCTGGCAAAACAGCTTGGAGTAAAAAATATACAAATCAGCTTAAGCCATAGCAGAGAACTTGCTACGGCGTATGTGATAATGGAGGATGACAAATGAAATTAGTAAATTTACAGGAAATGAAACAGCTTGATCAACTGGCGACAGCGGAATATGCTGTACCGGGAATCTTATTGATGGATAATGCAGCGCAGGCTGTTGCCGATGCTGTTAATGATAGCTTAGATGATCTGGATGGCGAAAGCGTAGTTGTTTTTTGCGGTGGCGGCAATAATGGCGGCGATGGCTTCGGTGCTGCCCGTTGGCTGCAAAATTATGGTGCGAGAGTGCGCGTTTTTGTTATAGGCAAGGAACTCGAGGCTGTGACAGGTGATGCTGCGGCAGAGCTTGCGATGTTGCAAAAAACTGATGCTAAGGTAGAGGCTATTGCCGGCGAGGATGACTGGGTAGTAGCTGAGCTTGCTGCTGCGAAGGCTGATATTTTGGTTGATGCTTTAGCAGGAACCGGCTTTCATGGCGAGCTTGAGGGCGATTTGCTGCGTGCCTGCAGATTACTGAATGACAGCGAAAAATATATTGTAGCAGTTGACGTACCGACAGGTGTAAATGCAGACAATGGTGCTGTTTCTGAAAATGCTGTACGTGCGGATAAAACCGTGACGATGGCTTTGTTAAAAACCGGTCTTTTGCTCTATCCCGGCCGTGAGTATTGCGGTGATATTGAGCTGGCAGATATAGGTATGCCTGCAAAAATGGTAGAGGAATGTGCCAGCAAAAAATATCGTCTGACAGACGATATTGTGCGTGAGCTGCTGCCGCTGCGTAAAGCTGATGCGCATAAGGGCGATGCAGGACGCGCTGTTATCTGTGCCGGCAGCCCCGGCTTCGCCGGTGCCGCTGCTTTGAGCAGCTACGCCGCAGTAAAGGCTGGTGCAGGCCTTGTAGCGCTTTATACTCCGCTCAGCAGCCGTGATGTGCTGGCAGGCAAGCTTACAGAGGTTATGGTGCACGGACTGCTGGAGCGTATGCCCGGTATTCTTGGCGGCGGCGCAACAGGCGATGTAGTGAAAAATGCTAATGCTGCCGATGTACTGGCAATCGGCCCAGGCTTGGGTACAAGTGAAAGTACACAGCAGGTAGTGCGTGATATCCTGCTGCAGGTGCAGGTACCTGTTGTTATTGATGCGGATGCATTGACAGCATTACAGGGACATACGGAAATTCTTGCACAGATGCAGGCAGCTAAGGTGCTGACTCCGCATCCGGGTGAAATGGCACGTCTTATCGGTAAAGAAATCAGCGAAATTAATGCTGACCGTATCAATATTGCTGCGCAATATGCTCAGGAATGGAATGCTGTGCTGGTGCTCAAGGGAGCACCGACCGTTATTGCCTGCCCGGATGGCAGCGTTTATGTAAACAGCACCGGCTCCAGTGCTTTGGCTACAGGTGGCAGCGGTGATGTGCTGACAGGTATTATTGCCGGTCTGGCAGCGCAGGAGATTACTCTGCAGGAGGCTGCTGTGTGCGGGGTTTACCTGCACGGAAAGGCTGCGGATATCAGCGGTATTGATATCGGGCTGGCAGCAGGCGAGCTGGCGCAGTTTTTGCCGGAGGCCCGTCATGAGGTTCTGAAGGGCAATTAATGCTTTAACGGTAATTTTGTTTACAGACTTATGTAATTAGTGTTAAAATAAACTGTTGAAGTAAAATCTTTAGTAAGAGTATGTAAGTTTGCGAGGTGGAACTATTGCGCAAGATTTTCCTGCTGACGCTGCTGGCCTGCTGTATGCTTTTAGGCGCGGTTGCTCAGGCGGCGCAGATAACAGATGTAAAATGGGGTGTCAATAAAGCAGACGTTCTGCGTATTGTTGTTGATGTAACGGATACTGCAGGCTATGCTGTTGATATGGAAGGCGATACGCTGAATCTGACGGTGAATGCCGATAAGGGAGCGCAGGTGCCGCATAGTAAGGCTGTAAAAAGCTCTTTGGCTGATTCCTTGAAAATTGTGGATAAAGGCAGCTATACGGTGGTGCGTGTACCGCTGAAACAGCGTCTGCTGGAAAAAAGCTATAAGGCTTTCGTCTTAAAGAAGGATTCTGCAACAGGCCGTCCCTTCCGTGTAGTGCTTGATGTTATGCCGCGCCAGGCTTCCTACAGTGGTTCCGGTGCTGCAACCACCGTTGTAAGCAACAGACCGGTAGTAAGCAACCGTCCGACAAAAAATAACAGCAGTATCAAGAAAAATATCGTTATAAAAACAAGTACCGCAGCGGATAAGAAAGCGGATAAAAAGAAGAGCAGCAGTAAAAATAAAAACGATAATAAGAAAAATACTGCTGCTGCCAAAACGGAAACAAAAGTAAATAAATCTGACGCTGATAAGCTTGCGGTAATCAAAGGAAACGGCAGGTTCCGCACAAGCGGCGGTCTTGACGGTAAAATTATTACCTTAGATGCAGGCCATGGCGGCAGCGATCCGGGAGCTATAGGCAGTGATGGTACGAAGGAAAAAAATATTACTCTGCCAATTGCCAAAATGCTTAAGGAAATCTTGGAAGATAAAGGTGCCAAGGTCTATATGACGCGCACTACCGATGTTGATGTATTCGGACCTAATGCCAGTGATGCAGAGGAACTGCAGGCACGTGTAAACGTTGGCGAAAAATATAATTCGGATATGTTTGTCAGCCTGCATGTCAATTCTTCGGTCAATAAAAATGTTGGTGGTTTTTCTACATACTACTATCCGAAAACCGATAATGATTTGCGCTTAGCTAAAAATATCCAAAATAAGCTGGCTGCTAATTTCGGTGTAGATGATTTGGGTGTACGTCAGGCAAACTTTTATGTTATCAAGCGTATCAGTATGCCGGCAGTTTTAGTAGAAATGTGCTTCATCAGCAATGAAAAGGAGCTGACCTTGATGAAGGGACAATGGTTCCAAAAGAAAACAGCTCGTCTGATTGCTGAAGGCATTGAAAAATATTTTGCATAATACGGAGGCGGCAAGTAATGAGAAAGCTAATTTTATTGATGCTGCTTTTGTGTGCAGTAATAGCAAGCGGTTGCAGTGAAAATGTTCCGCCGAAAGAGGATGCCAAGAATGCAGCAACAGCTGCGGTACAGGAAAAAAAGGATATCAGCTTTATTGTTTATCGTGCAGCTTCCGATGGCAGCGAAAAGCTGTTGCCGGAAAAAATTACGATGAAGGATAACGGCAAAAGTTTGCCGGAAAATGCTTTGATTGCCTTGGTGACTACTAAGCCGCAGGATGCAAAAATGGATGATGTTGTACCTATCGGTACTAAGGTGCGCAGTCTTAAAATTGAGCAGGACGGCACTGCCTATGCTGATTTTACGCGCGAGCTGGCAAAGAAGGGACAAGGATCCTATGGTGAGATGATGCTTTGCTACGCTATTACCAATACCTTGACAGAATTTCCTGAAATTAAGCGGGTACAAATTCTGATAGAAGGTAAAAAGGCTATTACCTTGAGTGGTCATATGGATATTGAGGATCCGCTGACGCGTAATACGACTTTATTGTAAAAACAAAGAAGCGGTACTGGTAAGTCTGGTGCCGCTTTTTCAAATTATTGATTACTATGGCAGGGGATTTCTTTCTTGCCAAATGTGAGGAGAGTTGGTTATGGAATTTTATTTGCAGGACAGCGCTGCAACGGAAGCCTTGGGAAGGCTTTTGGGAAAGCATGCAGCAAGCGGTGACGTTTTCTGCCTGAGCGGTGACCTTGGCGCAGGCAAAACGCTGCTCAGCCGCGGTGTTGCTGTAGCCTTGGGGGCTGAGGCCGAAGATGTTAACAGTCCGACCTTTGCCATCATGAATGTTTATCAGGGGCGTGAGCTGGAAATAAGGCATTTTGATTTATATCGCCTCAACCGTCCGGAGGAGCTGGAGGACATCGGCTTTGAGGAATATGCCGGAGGCGATGGCGTAACATTGATTGAATGGGCTGAACTGTTCAAGGATGAGCTGCCGGAGGAATATCTGCAGATTACTTTGCTGCATGATGGTGAAGGCCGTCGTGCTGTGCTGCAGGCTCAGGGTGAAAGATATGAAAAACTGCTGCGGGAGGTAGAAAAAGATGCTGACTTTGGCAATTGATACGGCCACCAAGGTGTGCACGATTGCATTATGCCGTGATAAGGAAATTTTAGCTGAATATACGATAAATATGGGGATGACACACAGCGAAGGCTTGCTGCCGCAATTAGACCAGCTGCTGCAGCGTACCGGTGTACAAAAGCAGGACATCGAGCTTTTGGCTGTAAGCATGGGACCTGGTTCCTTTACCGGCCTGCGTATCGGTCTGGCAACGGCAGAGGCTATGGCCTATAGCTGGCAGTGCTGCCTGCACGGTGTTGATACTTTAAAGGCTTTGGCTTATAATATCCAGCTTGAGGGCAGGGTGCTGTCACCGGTGCTGGATGCGCAAAAGGGTAATTTTTATCAGGCCTTGTACGAATGGCGCAACGGTGAGCTTGTGGAGCTGGCACCTGTTGAGGTTGTCAGTGCGGAAAAAGCATTAGAAAGAATTGCGCTGCAGGGAACCCCTGCGTTGCTTTTGGGCGAGTGCAGCAAGCTTGCGAAAAACGGTCTGCCTGATTTTATCAGCGTGGCACCGGAAGCATTGCGTATGCCTAAAGGCAGCTCTGTAGCATTGGCTGCCTTGGCGGAATTTGATGCAGAAAACGATAAGAAAATTTTTGGCCTGGAGCCATACTATATCAGAAGATCGGAGGCTGAGGAATTGTGGGAGAAGAAGCACAAGCAACAATAAGCTTCAGAGCAATGACGGAAGCGGATATTCCGGCTTTGGTTGCCATAGAAGCACAATCCTTTTATGATGCCTGGAATGAAAATATGCTGCGTAATGAAATAGCCAACGAGCTGACTACCTATCTGGTAATGGAATGTGCCGGCAAGCTTGTCGGTTATGCGGGCTTCTGGCTGGTAGCCGGCGAAGCGCAGATTACCCGTGTGGCTGTTGCTGATGAAGAACGCGGCCAGGGTTATGGCACACGTCTGACGGCAGCGTTGGTCAACAAGGCCTGGGAGCTTGGCGCTACGGCTATTACGCTAGAGGTGCGCGAGGGAAATATTGCCGCGCAGAAGGTTTATCTGACCTGTGGCTTTGCCAGCGAAGGCATTCGTCCGAATTATTACGAAGACAATCATGAAAATGCAGTTATAATGTGGTTGTATAAAGAAGGAGCAGGCCATGAATAAAGAGCAGAAGGATGTATATATTTTAGGTATTGAAAGCAGCTGTGATGAAACTGCGGCTGCTGTAGTAAAGAACGGGCGTGAGGTACTGAGCAACATTATCTCCTCCCAAATTGTTATTCACCGTAAATTCGGCGGCGTTGTACCGGAAATTGCTTCCCGTAAGCATATAGAAAATATTATGCCTGTTATCGACGAGGCTTTGTCACAGGCAGGCGTCGGCATGGAGCAGATAGATGCTGTTGCCGTTACCTACGGACCTGGTCTGGTCGGCGCGCTGCTTGTCGGTCTTTCGGCTGCCAAGGCGCTGGCCTGGGCAACGGACAAACCGTTGATAGGTGTCAACCATCTTGAAGGCCATGTATTTGCCAACTTTTTGGCAGACAGCGAGCTGAAGCCGCCGTTTATGGCGTTGGTTGTCAGCGGCGGACACACGGCCCTGCTGAAGGTTACCGGCTATAACAGCTTTGAGCTTTTGGGACAGACGCGTGATGATGCGGCAGGCGAAGCCTTCGACAAGATTGCCCGTGTTATGGGGCTGCCTTATCCCGGAGGTCCGGAAATTGAGCGCTTGGCATTGGGCGGCAATGACCATGCTATTGATTTTCCGGTAGCACGTTTGGACAAGCCTTATGAATTCAGCTTCAGCGGTTTGAAATCTGCCGTAATCAATTATCTGCACAATCAGCAGCAGGCAGGCCGTGAGGTGAACCGCAGCGATGTTGCGGCATCCTTCCAGCGTGCGGTTGTTGATGCACTTGTTAAGGAAGCGGTGCATGCTATGCAGCATACCGGCTACAATAAAATTGTGTTGGCCGGCGGCGTTTCTGCCAATAAAACCTTGCAAAACACACTGGCACAGGCTATGCAGGGTATTGGTGCCCAGCTGGTGCATCCGACACCGATTTTGTGTACCGATAATGCTGTAATGATTGCCTGCCGCGGTTATTTTATGTATCAGGGCGGCAGCTTCAGTCCATTGGACTTGAACGCTAATCCATCATTGAAATTAGGCTAAACAAGTGTCTTTTATAGTGCATAAGCCTGTGGATATTGTGGATAAACGGGCAATATCCACATATAAGCGCATTACTGTTGTGGAAAAGCCTGTGGATATAGTGGATAAAATAGTGGATTAATCAGATAAAGCTGTGGAAAGGACAACAGCAGGAAGAAGAGGGGAAACATGCTGAGCAATTTAACAGCAGAACAAAGAAACAGTTTACAAGCTATGCCACAGGTACTCGGTCTGGCGGCAGATATAGCACATGCTGCTGTGACGATTTATCTGCCGGGAGAGAATAAAAAGTTTTTTAATGTTTATAAGCAGGAGCAGCCGATGACACAGGTCGGCAATGTGCGCCCGGATATGACGGGTCGGCGTGTACGTGCGGTTGAAGAGCCGCTCGTTGCGCGTGTGCTGCAAAAAAATGTGCCTGTTAACGGCAAGCGTGAATGGGCTTTGGGCATGTTCAACAGTCTGAAGGTTTTTCCGCTGCGTGACAGCCGCGGACATTGCTACGGTGCCGTCAGCTTTGAAAGTGCTGCTCCCGATGATATTATTATTGCTCAGTCACTGGAGCTTTTGTGCAATCTGCGCCAGGATTTGAGCAATAACAGCAACTATCAGCGGCTGCGGCCTTCTGACGGCATTATGGTGGTAGATGCCAACAGAGTGATTGTTGCTGCCAACAACCGTGCACGTCATATGTTTGATGTTATGGATATTTCTCATCTTGTCGGCTGCCGTACCAACGATGTTGCTATAAATTGGCCGCTGGTCGGTATGGTTATGGAAACAGGCACGGCGGAAAGCAAGGAATTTACGATGCATGGCATTTTGCTTTCCATACGTATTCTGCCGGTAATTCCCAGGCCTAAGGCCGGTTGTGCTATTGTTATTTTGCAAGATATTACCGAGCTGCGCAAAAAGGACGAGGAGCTGCTGATAAAATCTGTTGTAATTAAAGAGATTCATCACCGCGTAAAGAACAATCTGCAGACCATCGCCAGCCTGCTGCGCCTGCAGGAGCGTCGCGCGCAGTGTGACGAAACCAAAATAGTTCTACGTGACTGCGTCAACAGAGTCAACAGCATTGCTATTGTGCATGAGTATCTTTCGCAGCAGGATACCGGTCTGATTGATGTCGGTAAGGTGGCCAAGGGAATTTACCAGGCGATTATCAGCAGCATGCTGCATCCGGAATTTATCCTGCATGCCGATTTCAAAGCAGATCCTGTACAGCTGCCGTCAGATAAAGCAACAAGTATCGCTTTGATTCTCAACGAATTATTGCAGAATACTATAGAACATGCTTACGAAGGCCGGATGAGCGGCAGCCTTAAGGTGCGCTTTGCGGAAGAAAGCAAGCGTTATGTTTTGTCAATTGCCGATGACGGTGTAGGCCTTCCGGAAGGCTTTTCATTAAACAGCAACCGTCAAAGCTTAGGACTGAAAATTATCAAGACTATGGCGGAAGCTGACCTGCAGGGAAGCTTTAGCTTGACGAATCGTGAGGATGGCGGTACACTTGCATTAGTAACAATTCCAAAGGGGGGGCTGGAAGATGTTAAATAAACTGAGAATATTATTGGCAGATGATGAAGCTATTTTGCGTCTTGATTTGCGCGAAATGCTGGCGGATGCCGGTCATAAAATAGTAGGCGAGACTGCCAACGGACAGGAAGCAGTAAAGCTGGCTAAAGAGTTAAAGCCTGATTTTATTATCATGGACGTAAAAATGCCGATTATGGACGGTATTACCGCAGCAAAAATTATTGCTGCCGATAATATTGCTCCGGTATTGCTGCTGACAGCTTACAGTCAGCAGGATATTGTCGAGAAAGCATCGGATGCAGGCGTTATCGCTTATCTGGTTAAACCTGTACGCGAGGAACAGCTTTTCCCGGCAATGGAGATTGCGGCCAAACGCTTTCAGGAAATGCATAAGCTTAATCTGGAGCTTGATAAGCTGAAGGAAAGCTTGGAGACACGTAAGCTGCTGGACCGTGCCAAGGGTATCCTGATGGCAGCGCACGGAATGAAGGAGCAGGAAGCATACCGTAAGATGCAGCAGTTCAGTATGGCCAAACGTATCAGTCTGAAGGAGCTGGCGGAAAGCATTATTGCAGCTGCGGCCAAAAGACAACAATGAGCTGAAAGGGCAGTGTGAACTGCTCTTTTTTTGTGTTCAAGCAAAAATTTGGGCCTGAGAAGCAAAAAAACAGGACGCTGAAGCCGATTTTTGAGGGCGTGAAGCAGAAATTGCGACAATTTTGTAAAAAACAGCGAAAAAGTACTTGCAATTTTTCCTAATATGGATATAATAAGAATTGTGGTTAGCACTCGGAACAAATGAGTGCTAATAACCAAGAAGTAAATTACTCTCACGTAAGTAAGAATACTCGAAAGGGGTTATAAAAATGTTAAAACCATTAGCTGATCACGTAATTGTAGAGGTTGTAGAAGTAGAAGAAAAAACTGCCAGCGGCATTTTCCTGCCGGATACCGCAGTAAAAGAAAAACCGCAACAGGGCAAGGTTTTGGCTGTAGGCAGAGGCAAATACAGCGACAACGGCACTCTGATTAAACCCGAAGTAAATGTTGGCGACGAAGTTATCTTCGCAAAATACAGCGGAACTCCTGTTAAACATCAAGGTAAGGATTACCTGATTCTTAGCGAACGCGATATCTTAGCAACCATTGAGAAGTAACATAAAAACTGTAATTAATTTTTAATTGAATTTTCAAAGGAGCGATATAAAATGGCTAAACAAATTCTGTTTAATGAAGAAGCTCGTCGTAGCCTGGAGCGTGGCGTAAATGCTCTGGCTGACGCTGTAAAAGTAACCCTCGGTCCTAAAGGCCGTAACGTTGTACTGGAAAAGAAATTCGGCGCACCGACCATCACCAATGACGGTGTAACCATTGCCCGCGACATCGAACTGGAAGATCCGTTTGAAAACATGGGCGCACAGCTGGTTAAAGAAGTATCCATCAAAACCAACGATGTTGCCGGTGACGGCACTACCACTGCTACCGTTCTGGCACAGGCTATGATTAACGAAGGTATGCGCAACGTTGCTGCCGGCGCTAACCCGATGGTTCTGAAAAAAGGTATCAAAAAAGCAGTTGATGTACTGGTTGACGAACTGAAAAATGTTTCCCAAAAGGTTGAAACCAAGGCTGCAAAAGCACAAGTTGCTTCTATTTCCGCAGCTGATGATGAAATCGGTAACCTGATTGCCGATGCTATGGAAAAAGTTGGCGACGACGGTGTTATCACTGTTGAAGAATCCAAGACCATGGAAACTCATCTGGAAACCGTTGAAGGCATGCAGTTTGACCGTGGCTACATTTCCCCGTACATGGCAACCGATGCTGATAAAATGGAAGCTGTACTGAGCAATCCGTACGTATTCATTACCGATAGAAAAATCACCATGATTGCTGACATTATGCCGGTTCTGGAAAAAGTTGTTCAAAACGGCGGCGAACTCTTAATCATCGCTGAAGATGTTGAAGGCGAAGCACTGGCAACCTTGGTTGTCAACAAACTGCGTGGCACCTTCAAAGCTGTTGCTGTTAAAGCTCCTGGCTTCGGTGACCGTCGTAAAGCAATGCTGCAAGATATCGCTACTCTGACCGGTGCAACCGTTATCAGTGAAGAAGTTGGCCGTAAGCTGGACAGCGCAAGCATGGCAGATCTTGGCCGCGCAGGTCAGGTTCGCGTAACCAAAGAATTGACTACTATCGTTGACGGCTTGGGCGATAAAGACGCTATTGCTGCACGTGTTGCTCAAATCCGTGCACAAATTCCGGAAACCACTTCTGATTTCGATAAAGAAAAACTGCAAGAACGTCTGGCTAAACTGGCCGGTGGCGTAGCTGTTATCAAAGTAGGCGCTGCTACCGAAGTTGAGCTGAAAGATAAAAAACTGCGCATTGAAGATGCTCTGAACGCTACACGCGCTGCTGTTGCCGAAGGTATTGTTGCCGGCGGCGGTACTGCTCTGCTGCAAGTACAGCCTGCTCTGGCAAAAATCAAAGCTACCGGCGATGAGAAGACCGGCGTAGAAATCGTTAAACGCGCTATTGAAGAGCCTGTTCGTCAAATCGCTTACAACGCTGGCCTGGAAGGCGCTGTTATCGTTGATACCATTAAACGCAGCCGCAAAGGCTATGGCTTCAACGCTCTGACTGAAGAGTATGTTGACATGATCGAAGCCGGTATCGTTGACCCGACTAAGGTTACCAGAAGCGCACTGCAAAATGCTGCAAGCATCGCTTCTATGGTTCTGACCACCGAATCCATCGTAGCCGACAAACCTGCTAAGGAAGGCGCTGCTATGCCGGCAATGCCTCCGATGGGCGGCGGCATGCCCGGTATGATGTAATCTGCAGGCCGGATGTCAAAACTGTATAATATAGCTTGAGTAGGCTATAGATAGCACACTCTGTTACTGATTTGGTAGCAGGGTGTGCTTTTTTGTTACAAAAAACCGCGGCTGAAAAAATTTTAGCTATTAGTGCAGTCTAATTATGTTTTTTGCTGGCAAATATGCTATAATAATTTCATTCTATGGACAGAAGGAGCTGTTGATAATGGGTGAAGCTGCAGCCGAAAAAGATTTTTACTGGAAGCTGTTCAAATCAACCTTTATAATTAGTGCCTTTACTATCGGCGGTGGTTTTGTAATCATTCCGCTGTTGAAGGCCAAATTTGTTGATGAGTATAAATGGATGGATGATAAGGAAGCGCTGAACCTTGTGGCGATTGCGCAGTCTGCGCCTGGTGTTGTGGCAGCCAATGCGGCAATTAGCATGGGCTACAAGCTTGGCGGTATCCGCGGTACGCTTACTGCTTTGCTGGCAACTATTTTGCCGCCGCTGATTACCTTGAGCATTATTTCCTACGCTTATGATGCCTTTGCACATAACCAGTATATTCAGCTGGTTTTGAAGGGCATGCAGTGCGGCGCGACGGCTATTATTATTAACGTTGCGATTGACCTGCTCAAAAAAGAGCTGAAGAAAAAATTGGCACTGCCGCTTTTGATTATTGTCGGTACCTTTATTGCCAATTATTTCTTTAATGTAAATCTGATGTATGCAGTCGTTGTGGATGCTGTTATCGGCTTCTTCCTGCTGCGTGACAAGAAGTACGCGTAAGGAGGCGGCGAGATGTATATTTATTGGGAGCTTTTCTGGAGCTTTGTCAAGGTTGGTGCCTTTTGCGTCGGCGGTGGTTATGCTTCGATGCCGCTGATTCAGGCGGAGGTTATTGAAAATCATGCATGGATGACTATGCCGCAGTTTATTGATATTTTTACGATTTCGCAGATGACGCCGGGTCCTATTGGTATCAATGCGGCGACGTTCGTCGGTACGAAGGTTGCAGGCTTGCCCGGTGCTGTTGCGGCAACTGTGGGCTTTGTTTTCCCTTCTGTATTTATCGTGCTGGCACTCGCAAAATTATTCTTCAAATATGGTGATATCGGTCCGATTCGCGGTATTCTGAACGGTCTGCGTCCTGCGGTTGTGGCACTCATCTGCTCTGCCGGACTGAGCTTTGTAATGCTGGCGCTGTGGAATACGGAAACCTTGCCGAAGGATTTTACCAAGGTTGATTTGCTTGGCTGCATTGTGCTGCCGATTTCCCTGTGGTGTATCCGTCATAAGATGAGTGTTATCCGTACACTGTGCATGAGCGGTGTTTTGGGCTTGATTTTGGGTATTGCGGGTATTCGCTGATATTTAATGCAATAGCGCGCTGCGTTGTGAGCTTTGGCTTGCGGCATGGCGCGCTTTTTATTATGTTGAAGTTAACTCCTGGAAATTAACGGTTGACGCAAGCGGAATTCTGCTATATAATAGATACAGTTAACCAACGAATAGCGTCGGTTAACTACTAAGGTTAGGGATGTGAATTACAATGCAAAAAATTATTACACTGGCCGAGAAGGTTTTAAACGGTCAGGATATTACTAAAGAAGAAGCTGAATTTTTGATTAACGTGAGCGATGACGACACCATGCTGCTTTTGGCCATGGCTGACAAGATTCGCCAAAAATATGCCGGCGATGCTGTTGACTGCTGTGCAATCATCAACGGCCGCAGCGGTAAATGCAGCGAGAACTGCAAGTTCTGCGCACAATCCGCACATTATCATACCGGTGTTAAGGAATACGGTCTGCTGAGCGAAGAGGAGATCTTCAATGCAGCTAAAAAAGCTAAGGAAGCAGGCGCTGTACGCTTCTCCATCGTTACCAGCGGTCGCGGACAGAGCAAAGCCGATGACTTTGAAAATATCTGCCGTACACTGAAACGTATTAAAGAAGAACTGCACATTGAAGTTTGCGCTTCTTTGGGCATTTTGACTGTAGAGCAGGCAAAAGAGCTGCGCAAAGCCGGTGTAACCCGCTATCATTCCAATCTGGAAACCGCAGGCAGCAATTTCCCGAATATCTGCAGCACTCATACCTATGCTGATAAATTTGTTACCATCAAAAATGCACAGGCTGCCGGCCTGCGTGTTTGCAGCGGTGGTATTTTAGGCCTTGGTGAAACACGTGAGCAGCGTGTTGAATGGGCCTTCACTCTGAAGGAACTTGGCATTGACAGTGTACCTCTGAATATGCTGACTCCGATTCCGGGCACTCCGTTTGAAAACAACAAACCGCTGCCGCCGCTGGAAATTCTGCGTGCGTTCGCTGTTTTCCGTTTTGTTCTGCCGAAGGCACAAATCCGTACGGCAGGCGGTCGCGAAGTAAATCTGCGTGACCTGCAGGCATTGGCACTCAATGGCGGTGCAAGCGGCATTATGATCGGCGGTTATCTGACGACTGCCGGCCGTGGTACTGACCGCGATATGCAAATGCTCAAGGATCTTGATCGTCCGCGCAGCATGCCGAATCTTGATTAATTAGTTTTCCATGAATTTTTAATACAAATCTTACACCTTAAAATCTCAAAAAGATAAGCAGACTGTAGTTGCGAGCAGTCTGCTTATTTTTTATATGTGCGTGATAACGCACTATCTTCTGCATCATCAATCCCTCGACGTATGAAAAATACGCCGTCGGGATTGCTTCTTTGAATCTGGCACGTTCTGACGCACGCATTTATTTGATGACGCACCGTCTTCAGTATCATCAATCCATATCATCAATCCATCATTTATTTGCTTACGCACTGCCCTCTACGGCAAATTTTATGATATAATATAATTTACTAATGACTTTCAAGAGGTGAAGCAAAATGCAGTCACACTTTCTTATTATTACCGGTATGTCCGGTGCAGGCAAAACGCAGGTTGTGCGTACCCTGGAGGATTTAAATTTCTTTTGCATTGATAATTTGCCGGCAACCTTGATTCCTAAGTTTGCGGAGCTTTGCCGTCAGACCTCGGAGGAAAAGGTAGCTCTTGTTGTTGATATCCGTGGCGGACGCTTTTTTGATAAGCTGCTGCAGGTTTTGGATGAGATGGAGGCCAGCGGCCAAAAATACGAGCTGCTGTTTTTGGATGCTTCCGATGCGACTTTGGTGCGCCGTTACAAGGAAACGCGTCGTCGTCATCCCTTGGGTGAGCGCAATACCTTGCTGAAGAATATTACCTGTGAGCGTGAATTGCTGGATCCGTTGCGCGAAAAGGCTACGCATATTATTGATACCTCGACGCTGACTACAGCGCAGCTGAAGGCTAAGGTAACGGAAATGTTTGGCGAGGGCTCTTCTAAAGAGCGTATGGGCATTGTTGTGCGTTCGTTCGGCTTCAAGCATGGTCTGCCGCTGGACAGCGATCTGGTTCTGGATGTGCGTTTTTTGCCGAATCCGTTTTATGTGGAGGAGCTGCGCAATATGACTGGCAACGACCGCCCGGTAGCGGATTTTATCTGCCGCTATCCGCAGACCTTCCAGTATCTTAAGCTGGAGGAGCAGCTGCTTGATTTTCTTGTACCGCAATATATTAACGAAGGCAAGGCACAGCTTGTTATCAGCGTAGGCTGCACAGGAGGACAGCACCGCAGCGTTTTTATTGCCAATAAATTGTACGAATATCTGCGTGAAAAGGGTTACAGCGTTGATGTGACGCATCGTGATATTCCTCACAGAAAGTAAGGGAGGGGCCTAATGGGTTGGATTAGTTGGCTTTGTCCCGGCATTAATTTGAAGCGCTGGCTGCTGCTTTTTGCGGTAGGTGTACTTTTATGTGCTTTGGGACTGGCTTTGTTTTTTAATTATCAGCTGATGGGCAAGGCAGAAGAACTGCTCTTCCAGATGACCTATCTGACAACAGGACGCTATTCGAATGGCCTGATTATGACGATGGGTGTGGGCTTTCTTATCGTGGGCTTTGCTATTATGGTGTACGGAACACGCCGCTTAATCAGTTCGGTAGTATCTGTTGTAGTGCCCGACAAAAACGGTTCATTGATGGAAACGATTTTTATGCAGCGCAAGCTGACACGTGGCCCTGCTATCACCGTTGTCGGTGGCGGTACCGGTTTGTCGACGCTGCTGCGCGGCATGAAGTATATCACCAATAATTGTACGGCCGTAGTAACAACTGCTGATGACGGCGGTTCCTCCGGACGTCTGCGTAAGGAGCTGGGTATTATTCCTCCCGGTGATTTGCGTAACTGCCTGACAGCTCTGGCTGACCGCGAACCGCTGATGGAGCGCCTGATGCAGTACCGCTTCCAGGGTGATTCACCGCTGGCAGGACATTGCTTCGGTAATCTGTTTATTGCGGCGATGGCGCAGGCTGAAGGTGGTATGGAGGCCGGACTCAATGCTACGAGCCAGATTCTGAAGGTACGCGGCAGGGTTATTCCGTCTACGCTGGAGGATATCCGCCTGCAGGCAAGGATGACTGACGGCAGCATTGTGACTGGCGAATCGGAGATTCCCAAGGTGCGCAAGCATATTAAGAAGATGATGATGCTGCCGGCGGATGCACAGGCGGCAAACGGAGCTATCGATGCAATTTTAAATGCCGATGTGCTTATTTTCGGACCTGGCAGCCTGTATACCAGTGTTATTCCCAACCTTTTGGTTGAGGGAATCCGTGATGCTGTTGTACGGTCGAAGGCAATCAAAATTTACATCTGCAATGTTATGACACAGCCCGGCGAAACCGACGGCTACGGTGCTTATGACCATGTGCAGGCGTTGGTTGACCATGTCGGTACACAGTTCTTGGATTACGCTATTGTCAATTCCCAGGATGTTACTTCGGAGCAGCTGCGTCAGTATGATGCCGAGGGCTCGCGTCCTATTACGCCGGATATTGATAAAATCCGCAGTCTGGGAATTACGGTTGTGCCGGCGCGCTTGATAAGCAAGGATGATCTGGTGCGCCATGATCCGCGTAAGTTGGCGCGTGTGCTTATTGCTTTAATTTATCGTCTGCGTCTTTTTGGACGCGGCATGCAGTTTTTCGATTACTTCTTTATGCGTGCGGGCATGAAGAAGCTGTATAAACAAAAATAAAACCAGACGCTGCAGCCTTGTCGGCTGAGAAGGGAGGAGTCTGCTTGTCTTTTTCCAATGATGTAAAAAATGAATTATCTCGTATAGAAACTAACGATGCGACCGGTGACAAAGCAGAGCTGCTCGGTCTTTTGCGTATGAGCGGTGCAATTGTTATCCGCGGTATGAATATAGGTATCCACTTTTCTACTGAAAATGCTGCTTTGGCCAGACGTGTACTGCAGCTGTTGAAAAGCAATTATCAAGTGCAGACGGAGGTAGTTATTACCCGTTCACGCCGCTTGAAGAAGAATAACCGTTATCAGGTACATGTAGTGCCGGCGCCGCAGGTAAGCAAGGCGCTGAACGAGCTGCAGCTCTTAAGTGTAGAGGGCGATTTGAAAAATCCGCTGCTTTCGCATCACGAGGGCAAGCGCACCTTTTTGCGCGGAGCTTTTTTGGGCGGCGGCAGTATCAGCCGTCCGGCCAGTGATTACCATCTGGAGATGGTGACAGGCAACGAGGATTTTGCGCAGACAATTATTAAGGTTATGCAGAGCTTTTCCTTGAAGGCCAAGCTGACCGACAGAAAAAACGAGTACATTGTTTATCTGAAGGATGGCGAAAGCATTATCAGCTTTTTGAGCGTTATCGGTGCGCATAATGCGATGATGGAGCTGGAAAATGTCCGTATTGTCAAAGAAATGCGCAACAATGTCAACAGAGCGGTAAATTGCGAAACTGCGAACCTGAACAAGGTGGTTAAGGCTGCCGTGCGTCAGGTAAGCTGCATCCATTATATTGATGAGCATATGGGCTTGAGCGAGCTGCCTCAGGGATTGCAGGATACGGCGCGTCTGCGTCTGCAATATCCGGATGTGTCGTTAAATGATTTGGTAGAATACTCCGGTGGTTTGGGCAAATCCGGCATCAACCATCGTTTGAAAAAGCTGCAGGATATTGCAGTAGGTTTAGGTATGGAATTGGAGAAAGCAGATAAATGATTAAGAAAGTATGCTTAGTATTCCTGGCGCTGGTTGTCGTACTTTTGGCGGCTGCTGGTGTTGCATGGAAGCTTAACGGCGAGCGTTGGCAGCAGGAATATGCGGCCTTCAGAAAAACCGGTGCACCGGTACTGATGTATCACGCTGTCGGTCCGGAAGAAGGCGCAGACTGGCCTAAAACGCTGATTATGAAGCCGGAGCTGTTTGAATCGCATTTGCAGTACCTGAAGGAGCAGGGCTATACGATTGTGACGGTAGCAGAGCTGGCAGAGCGTTTGCAGCAGGGAAAAAGTGTAGATAAGTATGTTGCCTTGAGCTTTGATGATGGCTATAAGAATAATCATAGCGTGGTGCTGCCGTTACTAAAGAAGTATGATGCCAAAGGTTCTTTCTTTGTCATCAACAAGGATATCGGCGATGAGCTGCATATGAATGAGCAGGAAATTAAGGAGCTGATTGCTGCCGGCATGGAGCTTGGCTCGCATACCTACAGCCATAATCCGCTGGCTGCCATTGACGAAAAATATCTGGTTTGGGAAACAGATACGTCGCGTTATTGGCTGAAGAAAAAATTTGACGGCTATATCGTGCGTACTCTGGCTTATCCTAACGGCAGCTATAACGAAAGGGTTATTGCTGCGGCGAAAAAATACGGCTTTTACAGGGCGCTGACTGGGCATGTAGGTGTCAATACGGCGGCTACCTATCAAAAGGCACCTTTCGAAATGTACCGCGTAACAGTTGCTGATGACGGTAACGGACTTGAAGGCTTCAAGAAACGCCTGGAACAGGCATATTTCTTTGGCTTTTTGCAGACTAAGGGCATTGATATCAATATTGTGCGCGACATATTTGTGCGCTAAGTAAAATTTAGGGAGGCGGTTGTCTCCCTTTTCTTTTGTAAGTAATGTTAACTGTAAAAATAAAATAGGTTGACAATAAATAAAAACTGGCGTATCCTATAAACTATGAACTGTAACAGAGGTTACAGAAGCTTTGGAGGCGTAAAATATGCATTTGAGTACGAAGGAACTGATTTTATGCGCATTGTTTATTGCGCTTATTACTGTGGGAACGTTTATTAAAATTCCGGTAGGCACCGATGTCTATACACTGCAGTTTTTGTTTACTTTGCTGGCCGGTCTGCTGCTCGGACCGCGTCTGGGCGCGATTGCTGTCGGCACTTATGTTGTCATGGGCCTGGTCGGAATTCCTGTTTTTGCATCAGGCGGCGGCCCCGGTTATATTGCACAGCCGACGTTCGGTTATCTGCTGGGCTTTATCGTGCAGGCATGGGTAAACGGTGCCTGGGCGCGCAAGGCTAAGCAAATTAATTTCCGTAGCCTGTTGGAAGCAAATCTTGTTGGTATGGTAATTGTTTATCTGTTTGGACTCGTATGGTTCTATGTAGTATCCAATTATATAATCAATGCACCGATTTCCGTGTGGGCAGTTATCTGGTACTGCGGTATTCTGCAGGTTATTCCTGATGTTGTGCTCTGCATTGGTGCGGCGATGCTGGGTGTGCGCGGTTATAAGGCCGGCATTTGGCTGAAGGCATAAAAAAGCAGTCCTTGCAATCTTATAAAAAGGTTGCGGGACTGCTTTTAGCTTTTTAGAAGGCCTTCTGCAGGAAGGCATCCAGGGAAGATTCGTTCATGCTGCCGACGATACGTGCAACTATATGGCCGTCGGCGCTGATGATGTAGGATGCAGGAATAGCGTCAATGCCGTAGGCTCGTCCAAGTGCCTGGTGGTCGCCGTAGGCAGCGGGGAAGGAGTAGCCTTTGCTTTTGATGAAGCGTGCAGGATCCTGTTCGTTATCATCTACGCTTAGAATAACAAAATGCATTTTATCTTTATATTCGGCGTATTTCTTTTCAATATGCGGCAGCTCGCCTACACAGGGAGGGCACCAGGTAGCCCAAAAATTGATGAAAACAGGCTTGCCCTTCAAGTCACTCAGGCGCATGGTTTTGCCGCTGCCTAACTCCTTGTAGCTGAAATCGGGTGCGGCTTCGGCAGCTGAGGCAGCAGCGGTGTTCATCTGCGGTTTGCTGTCGGCAGTTTTATCGGAAAAAGGACAGCTGCAGCCTGCGGTAAATAATAGCAGCGCAGTCATGGATAAGGTGAGCAGAATTTTTTTCATGTTAACCTCCTTATAAGAATAAAAGAAAAATGGTATATATAAATTAAAACTTTTTGCCGAGAGAAATTGCCTTTACCGGGCAGACCTTGCGGCATTCACCACAGGCGATACATTCGCTGTCACCTACATGCCGGCAATCCATTTTGCAATGCTCCATACAACGGTCGCAGTTGATGCACTTTACGGCATTTACCTTCATGCCAAAGAGGGAGATTTTATTAAACAGTCCGTAAATAGCGCCTAAAGGGCAGATGAAGCGGCAGAAGGGGCGATAGATGAAGATGGCTGTCAGTACGGTAAGGCACAGCAGTGTTAGCTTCCAAATAAACAGCTGGCCCAAAAGCTCACGAATCTGCGGCTTGAAAAATGCCAAGGGCAGAGCAGCCTCCAAAGTACCTGCGGGGCAGATAAATTTACAGAAGGCAGGTACGCCGCTGCCGGTGAAATGGTAAAAGGCTAAGGGCAAAAGCAGAAGAAAAATCAATGCAATAAAATATTTCAGATAGCTGAGCAGATAGGTAAAGCGGTTGCGCTGCAGCTTAGGCGTAGGAATTTTGTAGAGCAATTCCTGTACAAGGCCGAAGAGACAGCCCCAGCCGCAGATAAGACGTGCAAAGATTAACGCAAAGAACAGAATAAAGCCCAGCACATAGAAGGGAATGCGCAAAAATACACCGCTGAGTGAGCTTTGCAGCGAACCAAGCGGGCAGGCGCCCAAGGCTCCGGGGCAGGAATAGCAGTTTAACCCCGGCAGGCAGATATTCTTGCTGCTGCCATTCCAGATATTGCCATCGGTAAAGCCTGCAAAATTGCCGTTATATAGGAGGGCGGTGCAAATTTGTACAAGCTTACGTTTAACCAATGCCGATACACTCCAGACAAATTGTCGCTGCCTTGCGCCAAACGGCAAGATATTCTCTGTTGCAGATACCATACGTCAGCATGGCGGCAGCGCTCAGAAGGATTAAAATACGTGTTATTTTCATAGCAAGCAGACCTCCTATATAATTACTAAGAATATTCTAGCATATACGATGAAATTTTACTATGAATGCATGACTATACATTATTGAGGTTGGGTAGCAAATAGCAGAAAATAATATTAAATTATTTCTATCCGCGTGTTGCAATTATTTTCTGACAGGTGTTGTATGGATAAAAGCGTTTAAACAGGCTATAATAAAACAGATAATGCAATGGAAGAATATAGGTCGCGAAATAGTATTTGTAAATGAGCAATTTAAAAAAATCCTTGCAAAATAGGCAAAAACAAGGTAAAATAAAACAAGTAATAATATATTTTTTCGGAGGTAATCGTTATGCGTAAACACATCAAAACTGTTAATAAAGCAATGCTGAACAAAACTCTGCGTACCGGTGGCTGCGGCGAGTGCCCGGCTTCCTGCCAATCCGCTTGCAAAACTTCCTGCACCGTTGGCAACCAGGTTTGCGAACACTGCAAATAATATCTGAGCTTAATGCAGCTCCCTGTCTGGTGCAGGGGGCTGTTTTACTATCTATGCAAAAAAGAAAGGTTGGAATACATGCTGATACATAAAATGCGTCTTGATGACAATATGGCTGTGCTGGATATCAACAGCGGTGCCGTTCATCTTGTAGACGATGTTATTTACGATTTACTCGATTATTATGATGGCAGCAACGATGCTGAGGCTATGGCTGCTTTGAAGGATAAATACAGCGAAGAGGATTTGCGCGATGCATTGGAAGAAATGCACGGCCTGCAGGATGAAGGTCTGCTTTTCAGCCCTTCCTTTGATGTACCGCCGACTTTTGCCGAAAAGCCGATTGTCAAATCCCTGTGCCTGCTTGTAACTCATGACTGCAATCTGCGCTGCGGTTATTGCTTTGCCGACACCGGTTCTTTCGGTGGCTGCCGTCAGCTCATGAGCAAGGAAACTGCGGAAAAGGCTATTGAGTTTGCTATTGAAGGCAGCAAGAAGCGCCATAATCTGGAACTGGATATGTTCGGCGGTGAACCGCTGATGAACTGGCCGGTTGTTGTACATATTACCGAATATGTACGCCGTCGCGAAAAAGAAACCGGTAAGAATATTAAGCTGACGCTTACTACCAACGGTACTCTTTTGAATGATGATAATATCAAATTCCTCAATGATAACCGTGTTATGCTGGTTCTGAGCATGGATGGCAAGAAGGAAACTCATGATGCTATGCGTCCGTTCCCGAATAAAGCCGGCAGCTATGATGCAGCTGTACGCGGCTTCAAGAAGGTAATTGACAGCCGTGAGGGCAAAAACTACTATCTGCGCGGAACCTATACCCATTTCAGCACCCATTTCTGTGAGGATGTGCTTGATATGACTAAGGTTGGCAAGGAGATTTCCGTAGAGCCGGTAGTAGGCATTGATGAACCCTGGGTATTGACCGAGGAAGATCTGCCGGTAATTTTCGATGAATACGATAAGCTGGCACGCGCATATCTGGAGCGTCGTCGCGAAGGAAATCCCTTTGACTTCTTCCATTTTAATGTAGCACTTGATAACGGTCCGTGCGTAGCTAAGCGCTTGGCAGGCTGCGGCGCCGGTCATGAATACTATTGCATTACCGCTGATGGCGATATTTATCCGTGCCACCAGTTTGTAGGCCGTGAACAATATAAGATGGGTACTCTGGATACCGGTATCGTTACACCTGAGATGGTGCAAAAGTTCCGTCATACCCATGTTCTTACTAAGCCGGAGTGCAGTAAATGCTGGGCACGCTTCTTCTGCAGCGGTGGCTGCCACGCCAATGCGGATTTAATTAACGGCGATATTACCAAGCCGTATGAGTATGGTTGTCGTCTGCAAAAGAAACGTCTGGAAAATGCTATCATTGTTCAGGCTGTTCTGTCTGCCGAAGCACAGGAAGGCGAGGACCTGCGTCCGCATATCAACAACTTCACTTACGAAAAATAACAGATGGTTTCTCGTGCCCTCTGCGAAAGCAGAGCGCATTTTTTGGGTTCTATAATAAGTGTTGGGGTATTGACTTG
>NZ_GL830893.1 GCF_000188175.1 Phascolarctobacterium succinatutens YIT 12067
TGCATTAGTCCATTACTTGTGGTTGGGTCGACCTAGTCCAATTTTTGTGCTCGATTAAGACCTGGTACATTTTGTGGTTTCGCTAGTACATTCTTGTGCTCAAGCTAGTCCAAATCTGTGGGTCAACCTAGTACAGCTTTTGTGGTCGTAGGCCAAAATACCCTATTCAACAATAAGCAAAAATGGCTTGTACAGACTAAAATTTCTGTACAAGCCACATCTAAACAAATAAACCCTCCTTCGTTAAAATAGTAATTGCCTATATGACTAAGACGAAGGAGGATTTTTATCTATGCGTCAGTTTATCACAAATATGCTTAACATTCAAGAGGATAAGATTGAGGAACTACAAACCATTGCGCAGTCCGACGGCTCAATCATTATTAATCTTAAGCTAAAAGTTACCTCTAAGATCTGTCCGTTCTGTTCCGGACCTGTAAAAATTCATGGATACTACCCACGAACTCTCACACACTCTACACTGGTCAACCGTAAATGTAGCATTGTTTATCGCCAAAGAAGATTCCGTTGTCCCAAGTGTTCTTATTCTTTTAACGAACTTAATCCCTTTACTAAAGCCAATGACGGACTAA
>NZ_GL830894.1 GCF_000188175.1 Phascolarctobacterium succinatutens YIT 12067
AGAAATTATAAGATTTAGAAACTAAAATATGAAAAAGATTATGTAAAATATAATAAATTCGTTGCTTAGGCTACAGCGGAAAGATGGGAGAAAATGCTATCATAAAATCAACGGAAGAGCATACAAGATTTCATTGCTGTATGACTTTCGGAAAAAGATTAAAAGGAGGTATTGCTTATGTCCCCCGCAATCAAATGTTTAATCCTGTTAGCGGTAATTGCTTTGTTCTTTGTAACTGAAATTATACCCTTGGCAATTACTGCAATCGGCGGCGCTGTTGCCTGCGGCTTGATGGGTCTGATTCCGGCCAAGCAGGTTTTCAGCGGTCTCTCTAATCCTACTGTAGTACTGTTTGCCGGCATGTTCGTGGTTGGCGCGGCAATGTTCTACACCGGTTTAGCTCAGGCTATCGGTGAAAAGGTAGTGCATATTTTCGGCACCGGTGAAAACAGCCTGATGCTTGGCTTAATGCTTGTCGGAACTGCTCTTTCTTCTGTTCTCTCCAACACCGGTACCTGCGCTTGTCTGATGCCGGTAGCACTTGGTATCTGTGCTGCTTCCAAAAACACTGCGTCCCGCCAGCTGCTGCCGATGGCATATGCTTGCGGTTGGGGCGGCATTATTACTCTGGTAGGTACACCGCCTAATATTATCGGCAGTGGCGCTCTGACAGCTGCCGGTTTGCCGGGCTTCAGCTTTTTTGAATTTGCCTGGATCGGTATTCCTCTATCTGTAGCAGGTATTCTCTATATGCTGCTGATTGGCAAGTATCTGCTGCCGAAGGCAGAGCTTGATGCGGATCAGGAAATCGAACAGGAAATTGAAGCTACTACCCATGATAAGAAAAAGCAGGTTATTTCCGGCGTTATCCTGTTGGCCTGCGTAACCGTAATGGCTTTGAATTTGAAATTTATCAGCTTGGAAATGACTGCTATTATCGGCGCTTTGGTATGCGTACTTACTGGCTGCTTAACCGAAAAACAGGCTTATTCCTCTATCGACTGGGTAACTATCTTCCTGTTCGCGGGTATGATGCCTGTGTCCACTGCAATGGATAAAACCGGCGCAGGCAAGCTGATTGCTAACTGGGCAGTAGGACTGATGGGCGGCGAACCTACACCGCTTATTGTAACGATAGTACTGTTTTCCATCTCCTGCTTCCTGACACAGTTCATGTCCAACACCGCTTCTGCTGCGTTGCTGTGTCCGATTGGTATAGCGATTGCTAAACAGCTGAATGCAGATCCCAAGGCTGTTGTAATGGCGATTGCTGTTGCTGCATCCTGCGCATTCGCAACTCCCGTTGGCACTCCGCCTTGTACTCTGGTGCTCGGTCCCGGCGGCTACAAATTTATGGACTATGTGAAATGCGGAACCGGTCTGGTGCTGTTATGCAGGCGGGGAAATATGATAAGAATGAAAGTGTTGACAGCTTATAATATGTTATATTTTTTAGCACCTGGACGGATGAAATCTGTACTGTAGATACTAAAAACAACTTTAAAAAATTAAATAA
>NZ_GL830895.1 GCF_000188175.1 Phascolarctobacterium succinatutens YIT 12067
CACAAGGTACGGCAGCCCATCTTTATAGAAAACAAAAGCCCCCGGACATAAAAGTCTGAGGGTTTTCTTCATTATATAGAATGATTTATGGCAAGCATCCCCCGCAGGAGCGGAAGCAGACCGGCAAGCTGCCTATCCTAAAGCAAAACTAAAAGGCCATTAGTATAATAATAAGCAAAAAAAGTCCTGCGCAGCATCTTAAATGCACGCAGGACTATGAAACTTGCTATGAAATTTTCGGTTTACAGGTCTTCCCCATCTTGCTGAATCGCACCCTTAACCTTGTTCATGCGCTGCCATACATAGGCAACGGCAATAAGCGCAACACCGATACCGTCGGTAAATACGCCTGGGATAATCATGCAGATACCGCCAACGAGGAACAGAATACGCTGCGGAATGTTCAGCAGATTGTTGCAGAAGCCGATCATCGCCATGGAAGCACCCCACATACCGACAATCGCGGTGAAGGCGCTGTAGCAGATGGTGAACGGAGTTGCGTTGATCATCAGCAGCTCAGGTGCCAGCACGAAGATGTACGGAACGATGAACGCTGCAATCGCCAGCTTAGCAGCGATAACGCCGGTACGCATCGGGTTAGCACCGGCAATACCTGCGCCGGCATAAGCAGCCAAGGCAACAGGCGGTGTAACGTCAGCAACGATACCGAAGTAGAACGCGAACATATGCGCTGCCAGCACCGGTACATTCATCTGCACCAGAGCAGGTGCTGCAATGGTAGATGTAATTACATAGTTAGCAGTTGTCGGCACGCCCATGCCAAGAATCAGCGAAGTGATCATGGTGAAGAACATTGCCGGCAGCAGATTACCGCCTGCCAAATCTAGCAGAGCAGTGGCAATCTTCAGGCCTACGCCGGTTTTGGTAACAACGCCGATGATGATACCTGCGGTTGCACAGGCAATCAGTACGCCAAGCACGCCCTTGGAGCCGTCAATGAGGCCTTGGACGATTTGCTTGAAGCCGATGCGGGTGGATTTACGCAGGCAGGCGCAAACGATGGTCAGCACGATAGCTGCCAAAGCAGCACGCATAGGAGTATAACCGCTTACGAGCAGGTAAACGATAACGATTAACGGAATAGCCAGATGGCCTTTTTCGAGGAACAAAGTCTTGAACTTCGGCAGCTGGTCACGCGGAGTGCCCTTCAGGCCGAACTTTTTAGCTTCGTAGTGAACGCCCAGCCATACGCCGATGTAGTACAGCATTGCCGGGATAACGGCAGCCTTAACAACATCAAAGTACGGTACGCCTACAAACTCTGCCATCAGGAAGGCTGCAGCGCCCATTACAGGAGGCATCAGCTGACCGCCGGTAGAAGCAGCAGCCTCAACAGCGCCCGCAAAAGCCGGACGATAGCCAAGCTTTTTCATCATCGGGATGGTGAAAGCACCGGTGCCGGCAACGTTACCAACGGAGCTGCCGGAAACAGTACCCATGAGGCCGGAGGACAGTACGGCAACCTTCGCCGGTCCGCCTGCTGCCCAGCCTGCGATTGCGTTGGCAATATCAATGAAGAATTTGCCCAGGCCGGTGGTTTCCAGATATGCACCAAAGAGGATGAACAGATAAATAAAGGTAGAAGATACACCCATAGGCGTACCGAAAATACCCTCGGTAGTGAAAAACAGATGGTCAAACATTTCCTGCACGCCAACGCCGCGATGCGCCAGAATACCGGGAACGTAAGGGCCTAAGAAGGCATACAGCATGAAGCAGAAGGCAACGATAATCATCGGCCAGCCTACTACGCGGCGCGCTGCTTCAAATACCATAATCGTACCGATAAGGCCGACGATGAAGTCGGTTTCCGTGTTCATGCCGGCACGCAGCACCAGCTCCTGATAGTTGACAACCAGATACATGGCAGTGCCTGCGCTGAGCAGTGCCAGGAAGGCATCAAAGGGATGCATCTTGCTGCGGGACCAGGAATGTCTGCTGGGATACAGCAGGAAAATCAATAAAAAGCCGAAGGCTAAGTGAATAGCACGCTGCAGATGCGCATCCAGCACACCGAAGGTGGCTGTATATAATTGGAAAAGTGCAAACAGAATACAGATTGAGGAAATAATTTTACCCCACACACCTGTAAGCTCACGCTTGTCTGATTCCTTGTCAAATTTTTGCAATACCTCTTCTGCTGAAAGCTCTCTTACTTTCTTTTCTTTTTCAGACATGGGTATCAGCTCCTCTCATTTAATATAATAAAACCTAAAAGTACCGTTCCAGCCAGTACTGATATCGATACATGGCCTTCACCGTTACCGCAGTCCCCTGCCCGTACAGAGCAATCAGATCGTAGCTGTCGCCGCCGTGGACAATGTGCGGCATTGCCTGCTCGGATATACGCAGGGCAACCTCCTTATAGGGGCGGTTCATCTCCATATCAAACTTGCCGTCGGCAGTCTGCGTCAGCTTGCCGTCGGCAGCGGAATAAGGATAACCCCAGCCCAGCGAGGAAAAGCGGGTGTGCGTCATGGTCATGTTATTTGCGCCGTTAACCCTGAAATAATCATTCCAGGCAGTTTTTTCCACCGAATGCGTCAGGCTGATGTACCATTCATCACCTGCCGCTGTGGCAAAAGTAACAGCTCCCGAAGCTCCCTCAGGTATAATAGCCACCACCAGGCGCGTACTATACCACCCCAAAAGCATTAAAACAACGCTTATAATAATTACTAAATTCTTTACTGGGAAAAAAGACCGGCCACCGGCAAACGCCGGTTTCCGGTCTTTGAAGTTCGGCATCATTTAAAATCCTTATTTTTCGTTAAAGAATTTTTCAGCACCCGGGTTCAGCTTAATGGACATGCCGTCTTTAGCAGTATCTTTGCTGATAGCATTTGCTGCGGAGTGAGCGGATTTCATACGGTCAAGGTTGCCGTACAGAGCTTTAGCGATTGCATAAGCGGTGTCTGCATCCATTTTGTCGGTTACTGCCAGCATGCATTTTACTGCTACTGCGGAAACGTCAGCATCCTGCTTCGGATAAGTACCGGCTTTGATAACCAGCTTGGTGTAGAACGGATATTTTTTGATCAGAGAGTCAGCCTTGTCAGCATCAACCGGAACCAGTACAACGTCGTTCTGAGTTGCGATATCCTGAATAGCAGCGGTCGGATGGCCTGCGGTTACGAAGGCAGCATCAACGTTGCCGTCCTTCAGAGCACTTGCAGCTTCACCGAAGGACAGGTATTGAACCTTAATATCATCATATTTAATGCCATATGCTTCCATAATCTGGCGAGCGTTAGCTTCGGTACCGGAGCCTGCAGCACCTACAGCGATGCGTTTGCCTTTGAAATCAGCAACAGATTTGATACCGGATTTTTTCAGGGTTACAATCTGTACGGTTTCCGGATACAGAGTTGCAAGACCTTGCAGGCCGGCAACCTGTTTGCCTTTGAACATTTCAGTGCCGTTGGCAGCATAGTAAGCAATATCATTTTGAATAAAAGCAATTTCAACCTTGCCTTGGCTGAGCAGGTTTACGTTTGCTACGGAAGCGCCGGTAGATTGTGCAGAAGCATTGGTACCCGGAATATTTTTATTCAGGATATCAGCAAGAGCACCGCCTAACGGGAAGTAGGTACCGGAGGTACCGCCGGTAGCAATGTTAATGAATTTTTGAGCAGCAGGTTTTTTATCATCTTTCTTATCTCCACCGCCGCAGCCGGCAATCATAGTAGCCATAACCATGATACCAAGTAAAAAAGCCAAGAGTTTTTTCATAAGAGTTCCCCTCCTTTAATATACATATGTGCTAAGATAACAAAATTCACACAGCAACATATTGTTATTCTTCTTATTCGTCAACATTGTGTAAATTCCTGCTAAAAAATCGACAGAAATGTCATGTATACAGAATACATTCAGCATAAAAATGCAGATTCCATGAAATATTCTTGCTATTTTTTGATTATTAATACAGCTTTTCTGCATAAATTGCTGTGGAATCATTTCATTATAGATTCATTTTGCTTATTTCCGTAATCTATGTTACAATAATAGCGTTATGTTTATTGCTTTTTTTGATAAAGCGAGAGTCATCAAAAACATCTTTTTAAGGAGTGAATAATATGAGTTCCGGAGCTTATTCTTTAAGACTCGCTCGTACCCTGTACGAAAATGTTTATCATGCTATGCTGTACAATGAAAACCAACAGCCTATCGGTGATCTGGAAATTATTCCGAACATCCCTCTCGACCGCAGCCAGGTTCCCGAGGATGCACCGGAAGTACCGGCTTATCTGCTGGTAATCGTAAAAGACGCTGATATCAACAAGGACAACCTGATTGATTTCGAAGAGCGTGCTTCCTATGCTCTGCTGAAACGCTTCTCCACCGAGGTTATCAACTTCCAGCACTGCAAATTCTACTATCCGTCCCCTGCCTTCATTTTTGAACAGCCGGACGCAGTAAACGGTGGCACTGAGCCAATGCCGCTGCAATAATTTAAACCGAAAAACTCCGCTCCCTGCTGCCTGTGCAGTAAGGAACGGAGTTTTTTTGTTCCCACACTTTTGTAATCAAGCCTCTGCAGCTGCCTTGGCAACCGCTTCGGACATACTCTTGACGTATTCGTAAACGTGCTCGGGAGAAGCCTCGCCGTATTGTGCCACGATTTTTTCAATCGCACTGCCTACAATAGCGCCGTCGCTGGCCTTAGCCATTTTATAAGCCTGCTCGGGAGCAGCGATACCGAAGCCTACAGCCACCGGTATATCGGTAGCCTTGCGCACCTCTGCCACAATGCCGTCGATATCGGTAGTGATGTTGCTGCGCACGCCGGTAACGCCTAAGGAAGAAACTACATATACATAGCCTTGGGCAACAGCGGCGATTTTCTGGATGCGGTCCTTGGAGGTTGGCGCAATCAGCGGCACCAGAGCAACGTGATGCGGTTCGCTGAACGGACGCATCTCCTCGCGCTCCTCGTACGGTATATCCGGTATGATAACGCCGTCTACACCTGTTTCTTCGCAGCGGGTAAAGAATTTTTCCGCACCGTAGGCATAAATCGGATTAGCGTAGGTCAAAAATACCAGCGGTACCTGTGTTTCCTCGCGAAGCTCCGCTACGAGATCAAAAATTTTATCGGTAGTAGTGCCTGCAGCCAACGCACGCATATCCGCTTTTTGGATAACCTCGCCCTCAGCCACGGGGTCGGAGAAGGGAATGCCGAACTCAATTAAGCCTGCACCGCCCTTAATCATGGCTCTCACCAGCTCCTTGGTTGTAGCAAGATTGGGATCGCCAGCGGTCACAAAGCCGATAAATACCTTTTTCTTTTCGTCAAATGCCTTTTGTATTCTATTCATGTAAATCAACTCCCATATAACGTGCGATTGCGGCAACGTCCTTATCACCGCGGCCGGAAATATTTATAACCATAATCTTGTCCTTCGGCAGAGTCGGTGCCAGCTTCATAGCGTAGGCTACGGCATGCGCACTTTCGATTGCGGGGATAATGCCTTCTGTTTTGGAAAGATAGTTGAAGGCGTCAACTGCTTCCTTATCGGTAGCAGGAACGTATTCCGCACGGCCGATGTCGTGCAGATAAGCATGCTCGGGGCCGATGCCGGGGTAATCAAGACCGGCGGAGATGGAATAAACCGGAGCAATCTGGCCGTATTCATCCTGCAGGAAGTAGCTCTTCATGCCATGGAAGATACCCAGCTTGCCGTTTGCCATGGTTGCGGCGTTCTTGGGATTATCTACGCCCAGGCCTGCAGCCTCTACGCCAATTAAGCGCACGTCCTTGTCCTCGATGAAGTCATAGAACATACCCATAGCATTGGAGCCGCCGCCCACGCAAGCCACCAGCACATCAGGCAGGCGTCCTTCCTTTTCCAGCATCTGCGCTTTGATTTCCTCGCCTATAATCTTCTGGAAGTCGCGCACGATTTCCGGATACGGGTGCGGGCCCATAACGCTGCCCAGAACATAGTAGGTATCCTCAACGCGTTCGGTCCATACGCGCAGCGCTTCGTTTACTGCGTCCTTCAGGGTACCGGTGCCGCTGCTTACGGGCACAACCTTCGCACCCAGAAGCTCCATGCGGAACACGTTGAGCGCCTGACGCTCGCAGTCCTCCTTGCCCATGTAAACAACGCATTCCATGTTCATCAGCGCCGCTGCGGTAGCAGTCGCAACGCCGTGCTGACCTGCGCCGGTTTCGGCGATAACACGCTTTTTGCCCATCTTCTGCGCCAGCAGAATCTGTCCCAGAACGTTGTTGATTTTGTGGGCGCCGGTGTGGTTCAGATCCTCACGCTTCAGGTAAATCTTGCAGCCACCCAAATCCTTGGTCATCTTCTCTGCGTAATACAGGAGGGACGGTCTGTTGGCATATTCGCGGTACAAGCGCGCCAGCTCAGCCTTGAATTCGGGATCGTTTTTAAATTTTTCATATGCAGCCTCTAATTCCAGCACTGCGTTCATCAAAGTTTCCGGCATATATTGACCGCCGTGAATACCATATCTACCTTTTGTCATCGTTATCTCCCCTTACCTCCGCTATAAATGCGGCAATTTTTTCCGGGTCCTTCAACCCTTCTGTTTCTACGCCACCGCTTACATCTACGGCAAAGGCGTTACTGTTTTTCAATACATCTGCAACATTCGCCGCCTCAAGACCGCCTGCTATAAGATACGGCTTATTGATTTTTTCATCTGCCACCAGCGATAAATCAAAACGCTTACCGGTGCCGCCGTACTGCACCTTGGTATAGGTATCAAAGAGCAGGTAATCGCAGGGATAGGCTTGCAGATTTTCAAAGGAGCCTGCGTCCTTCACGCGGACTGCTTTGATAATCGGCAGTTCCGTCTGCAGTCGCAGCCTTTCGCAGTAGGCCGCATCCTCGTCACCGTGCAGCTGGATGATGTCTATCGTCCTGCTTGCTGCCAGGCGTACAATCAAATCTATCTCGGCATTGACGAAAACGCCGACTGCCTTAATCTGCGGGTTAAGCATTGCCTTCAGCTGTGCTGCCTGCTGCTCCGTCACCTCGCGTTTGGTCTTGGCAAAAACGAAGCCTATATAATCGGGCAGCAGCTTGTTGACACACTCTATATCCTGCGCACGCTTCAAGCCGCAGATTTTAACCTTTACCTTACGCATCACGCATCTCCTTCAGCATTGCCGCCGCATCCGCGCTGCGCATCAACGCTTCGCCCACCAGCACCGCCTGCACGCCTGCCTGCTTCAGCGCCTGCGTATCGGCTGCGCACTTGATACCGCTTTCCGCTACAAAAATCTTGCTTGCGGGAATCGCATCCCTCAGGCGCAGGCTGTTTACCGGGTTCACGCTGAAATCCTTGAGATTGCGGTTGTTCACGCCGATGATTTCCGCGCCCGCCGCCAGTGCCTGCTGCACCTCGCCTGCGGTGTGTGCCTCCACCAAAGCGCTCAGCCCCAGCTCCTGCGCCTGCGCCAGGTATTCACCCAGCTGCGCTGCACTCAGCAGGCTGCAGATGAGCAGTACTGCGTCGGCACCGATGCATTTGGCCTCGTAAATCTGGTACTCATCCAGCGTGAAATCCTTACGCAGAAGCGGCAGCTCCACTCTTTGGCGTACTGCCTGAAGGTAAGCATCGCTGCCCTGGAAGAACTGCGGCTCCGTCAGGCAGGAGATGGCTGCTGCGCCGCCTGCCTCGTACTCCGCAGCCTTGCGCAGGTAGATGTCCGTAAAATCGGGGGCAATAACGCCCTTCGAGGGGGATGCCTTCTTCAGCTCGGCGATTACACTCAGGCCGGGGGCAGCAAGCGCTGCCCTGAAATCCTTGCCTTGCGGTCTGCCCTCTGCCTCATCACGCACCGCGTAAAGGCTTTTGTGCGCTTTGAGCGCCCGCACACGCTCTTTGGTATATTCCGCAATCTCATCTAAAATCATAATCTAACCTCTTTAATCAGCTTATTTATTGCTCAGCTCAATCAGCTTTTCCAACGTCTGCAGCGCCTTGCCGCTGTCAATCAGCTCTGCCGCCAGCTTCACGCCATCCGCAAAGCTCTCGGCCTTGCCGCCGATATACAGGCTGGCGCCGGCATTCAGCAAAACTGCATTGCGTTTCGGCCCCTGCGCTCCCGCCAGAATGTCGCGCGTAATCTTAGCGTTTTCCTCCGGCAGACCGCCTACCAGATCAGCCTTGGTGCAGCGCTCCATGCCGAAGTCCTCAGGCTTGATCACGTAATTTTTCATCCAGGCGTCCTTGAACTCGCAAACGGTAGTCGGTGCGCTCAGCGAAATCTCATCAAGTCTGTCCTGACCGTAAACCACCATACCACGCTTAACTCCCAGGTTCATCAGTACCTGCGCCAGCGGCTGAACCAGATACTCGTCATACACACCCAAGAGCTGCATCTTCGGGCTGCCGGGGTTCGTCAGAGGTCCGAGGATGTTGAATACGGTGCGGATGCCCAGCTCCTTGCGGATAGGTCCTACATATTTCATCGAAGTGTGATACTTCTGTGCGAAGAAGAAGCACATGCCGACTTCCTTTAACAGCTCCACGCATTTTTCCGGGTCCTGCTGAATGTTTACGCCCAGCGCCTCCAGGCAATCCGCAGTGCCGCATTTGGAGGAAGCGGCGCGGTTGCCGTGCTTAGCAACCTTCATGCCGCCTGCCGCAGCAACCAGAGCGGAGGTTGTGGAAATGTTGAAGCTGTTGGAGCCGTCGCCGCCGGTACCGACGATCTCAAAGATATCCATGCCCGTTTCGCATTTCAGTGCATGGTCACGCATCGCAGTGGCGCAGCCGGCGATTTCATCGGTAGTTTCCGCCGTAGTGCTCTTGGTAGAAAGCGCTGCCAGAAAGGCTGCATTCTGCGTTGCACTTGTTTCACCGCTCATAATCTCGTTGATTACGTCATATGCTTCGTTATAGGTTAAATCCTCTTTGCCGACGATTTTTACAATTGCTTCTTTAATCATTTTTAATTCCTCCCATAGTTTAAAGCTTTAACATTCTACGAGAAGGCCTATCACAGATTTGTTATACAAAAAAAGCCTGTCCTGAAGCTGCTTAGCTTTTCTAAGCAATTCCAAGGACAGGCTGTAAATACTTATACCTGCGGTACCACCTTGTTTCGCCGCCATTGCGACGCGCTCTCGCAGAGTGCCATCACACTCCTCACCTTTAACGCCGGTGTTGCGTTGCCGAATACTCTCGCCGAAGCGATTTGACAGCACCCTCAACGGTCCATTTATCAGCCTGCATCTCTATCCGGCTTCCACCTGCCCGAACTCTCTGTAAGCGCATCTGCTGACTTGATCTCCGTCTCAACGGTTTGTGGTCTTTTTGAAGTTGTGCCTAGTGTAACACTCTACATTGATAGAGTCAAGAAAATATTACACTTTGCGTACTTCCTATTATTTTGCAGTAAATAATGTAAAGCAGGTTACAGTTTCAAAATAACTGCGCAACAGCAAGCAATGTATATATTACGCAAGTTTTTCTTCTGTATGAGAAAAACTCACTAAAAACTCAAAATTTTTCTTTTCTAAACGAAAAACTTCTGATTTTTAAGCATTGTTTCTTCTGCAGGCGAAAAACTTTTGGATGTAGGAAGCAATATAACTACTTGACTCAATTTTCTTCCAAAAGAAAATCTATGATATTCTTTTGCTCAATCCCATCCTCACCCATAGGGAATTCATCAAGAGTAAGCACATACTTCGGATAGCTGTCATTAATCTTTTTAAGTGGAGCAAATTCACGCTCATATGTTTTTTCATCCAAAACCGATGCAGATACTTGATAATAAATGCGCTTATCCTCTTTTTGAGCAATGAAGTCTACTTCGAGCAGATCTAATTTGCCTATGCTAACCTGATATCCTCTTCGCAAAAGCTCCAGATAAACAATATTTTCAAGAATATGTCCGATATCGCGAGTGCGTTCACCCAATAAAAGGTTACGCAAGCCTATATCAACGATATAATATTTTTCCAGTGATTTCAAAAACTCTTTGCCTTTGATATCATAGCGATTTGCTTCATACAAAATAAAAGCATCTTTTAGTGCTCGAATATAGTTATCAATAGTCCCTGATGTAGTCCTTCTGCCATTACTGTTCAAGGTATCAGCTATTTTTTTAGTTGAAACTATATTTCCTATATTATCAAATAAAAATCGTATTACATCTTCTAAGAGCTTTACGTCTGAAATCCTCTTGCGTTCAACAATATCCTTAAGTAAAACAGTGTTGAATATACCTCTAAAGTATTCCAAGCGAACTTCTTTGTTATCAATAGTTGCAGCATAAGGAAAGCCACCATTAAGATAATATTTATTAAACGCCGTCTTTTTATCTCCACCGACTAATTCCCAATACTCCTTAAACGACAAAGGTAGTATGCTCAGTTCAATATACCTTCCAGACAACAATGTAGATAATTCACCAGAAAGCAAATATGCATTAGAACCAGTAATATAAATATCTACATCATCACGTAAGAACAAACTGTTGATAGCCTTTTGAAACTCTGGAACAATTTGTATTTCATCTAAGAATATGTAATTTTTTTCATTAGGGGATAAGTTTTCCAGGATATGATTATATAAAGCATGATAATCCTTAAGACTTTCCCAACGCAAATCTTCAAAATTTATATATTGACAGCATGAAGGATGCACACCGCTGCTTACTAAAAAATCTCTATACATTTCCAGCAGTGTCGACTTACCGGAACGACGCACACCTGTAATAACCTTGATAATCTTTTTATCTCGCATCAATTTTAGTTTTTCCAAATATGTCTGACGTACAATCATACAAATCCTCCTCTCCCAAACTAGCATTATACTTCTTTGTCCTTTATATCATAACAGAAAGGATAATCCTAGGCAAGTTTTTCTTCTCCATGAGAAAAGCTCATCAAAAATCCAAAGTTTTTCTTTTGTAAACGAAAAACTTCTGAATTTCAAGTACTTTTTCTTCTACAGGCGAAAAACTTTGGAGTTAAAAATTTCTTTATACAAGCGAAAAAAGGCGGCACACTCGCACCGCCCCAAGGTTTCAGGTTAATTTTACTATTTCATACACGCATCACGTGGCAGTCCCAGCTGCTCGCAGATGTCGCCCCATTTTTGCTGACGTGTTTTCATCGCCAGCAGCTCCTCCACGCTCTTGTCGCAGTGGCGCGCCAAGAACATTGCGCGCTTCACCTGATGCGAAGCATAGCCCATGCGCATGTACTTGTCTACCAGCTTTTTATCCAGGCCAAACAGGCGGTGGATGCGGTCAACCTTGTACTCATGCTCGGCACGCGCCAACTTTTCCGGCGTCAGCCCCAGCAGATAATCAACGCGCGTCCACACGTATTTATCGCGCAGCTGCGCCACCTCCTTCACCGGCTTTTTCGCTGCGTAGGCATGCAGGCAGAGCTTTTTCAGCTCCATGTAGCTGATGCCGCTGTCAAAAAGCTCGCCAAGCTCTTCCTTGTCAAAGAGAAAGCTGTCATGCAGGCCGTTCACTGCCTTTTCCTTATCCATAGGCTTCTTGCCTGCGGCACTGGCAGCAGCTCCGCCAACCACGAAAAGACCGCAAAGCATCAGGCAGATTAAAAGCGTTATCTTTTTCATTTTGCACCCCTTTGCGAATATTTAATTATCAAATGAGCATTTTTTTTGATTCTTGCTAAAATTTTCTCCTGTTCATCTTTTGTATAGCCAATTACATCTTTGATTTCGTATTTCGGTAAAACGCATAAAAGGCTGTGAAATCCATCTTCTGCATCAGGTGTTTCCACGTATACTAAAATAGTACCGTCCGCTTTCATTTCCGAATGCGTGTATTCAGTTCCATCATTTAATGTCAAATATGGATAAATCATATTAAGCACCATCCTTTCATACGTATTATAGCATATCTGCAAGTTCAGAAAAAGCTATATAAAAGTGGCGGCGCATTTGCGCCGCCG
>NZ_GL830896.1 GCF_000188175.1 Phascolarctobacterium succinatutens YIT 12067
TTTAAGGTTGGGTTTTGTCCCAGCCTCTTTTTTTATGTTAAGCATTGCTTATCATAAGCGTAATATTATGCCTTATAAATATAACCGGGCATAGAAAATATCAATTTGCTATTGCCTAAATTTAGTATTATAATATCTATCACTAGCTAAAAGAAAGAGAAGGTATTGAAGATATGCGGACAAGCATGGACATGCTTAATGGTTCCTTATGGGATAAAATATTTAAATTTTCTATGCCGGTAGCTGCAACAGCTATCTTAGAGCAGTTTTTTACCGCTACAGACGTAGTAATTGCCGGCAACTTTGCTAACAGCGACAGAACAGCGGCAATGGCTGCCGTAGGAACAGATTTGCCGATTATCGGTATGATTATTTTTCTGTTCTTAGGTCTGGCCTTAGGCTCTAATGTTGTTATTGCGCAGTCTATCGGCAGACGTGATACGGAAGGCGTAAAGAAGGCGGTGCATACTGCTGTACTGCTTTCGCTGATTATCGGTATTGCGGTAGCTGTTTTTGCACAGTTTGCTGTTGTGCCAATTTTAGGTTTGCTGGAAATTCCGGCAGAAGTTTTACCTTCAGCTGTGATGTACCTCAGAATATATTTTTTAGGTATGCCGATTATTTTGCTGTACAATTTTGAAGCGGCTATTTTCCGCAGTATCGGTGAAACGCAAAAACCGTTGATGGCGCTTATTGCAGCCAGCTTGGTTAATATTGTGCTGGATTTATTCTTTGTCTGCGTATGCAAGCTGGATGTTACTGGTGTAGCTATTGCTACAGTGTTGGCTAACGCGGTTTCTGCTTTGATTCTGCTCCGCTTATTGCTGAAAACAGATTCTATAATTAAGTTGGAATGGAATAAGCTGCACCTTGATATGCCTACGCTGAAAGAAATTGTAAGCATCGGCTTGCCTGCAGGCATCCAAGGCGCAGTTTTCAGCCTGGCTAATGTTGTTATTCAGGGTGCTATCAACAGCTTGGGCACAGAGGTCATTGCAGCCTCCAGTGCTTCGCTGATTCTGGAGATGGTAGCGTTCAGTATCTTCAGCTCCTTTACACAGGCGTGTACGACCTTTGTCGGGCAGAATTATGGCGCCAGACAGATGGCCCGGTGCCGTGTGATTTTACGCTTATGCCTGCTGGAGGATGTTATCTGTACGGGCTTTTGTATGCTTATCGTATTTCTCTTCGGTGACAGGCTTATTGCGCTCATCAACGACGACAGCGAGGTTATCAGGCTTGGTTATATCAGGGCTTCTATTGTATTCTGTGCCTACATTTTCAGCCTTTTGTATGATGTGATGTCCGGTTATCTGCGTGGCTTCGGCATATCGTTTTTACCGTCGCTGCTTACGATTTTAGGTGTCTGTGGTGTACGCTTTTTATGGGTTGCCTTTGTTTTCCCGGTGTATCATGATTTCCGTACCTTAATGTATGTTTATCCTGTAAGCATGGGTGTTACCGCTGTGCTGATTTTTGCTGCGCTGATGTGGTGCAGACCGTCTAAAAGATTTGCGTAAATAATTTTCGAAGTGTTTTTTGGAGCAAAATACTGTTGTAAGTGAATATATTACTGATATAAAAAGCAATACTGCTCATTATAATATGCCGGTACGCAAATGTGCCGGCTTTTTTGTGCGCTAATGCTAACTTTATTGTTTATCCGGTTGGAATTTCAGTATATTTTTGTTATAATGAGTAAAGAGGATTCAAAGGAGGAAGGGCCATGAAAATAGAATTTACAAAAATGCATGGTGCTGGTAATGATTATGTCTATGTAGACTGCACCAAGGAGATGCTGCCGAACCCGGGCGCTATTTCCGAATATGTAAGTCATAGACGCTTTGGTATTGGCAGTGACGGTCTTATCTGCGTTTGCAAATCTGACGTTGCTGACTTCAAAATGCGTATGTTCAACGCTGACCGCAGCGAAGGCAAGATGTGCGGTAACGGCGTGCGCTGCGTAGCTAAATTTGTGCATGACAAAGGTCTGACCGATAAAACTACTATTACGCTGGAAACACTTTCCGGTGTAAAGGAAATTGAAATGGTTGTCGAAAACGGCGAGGTTGTAGGTGCAAAGGTAGATATGGGCAAACCTGTTTTCCGTGCTACCGAAATTCCGATGAACTGCGACCATTATATTTTCGTTGACCAGGCAATTGTTCTGAATGATAATCATGATGATGTAACCAAAGAAAAAGTTTTCTATAACGGTACGGCAATTTCTATGGGCAATCCGCACTTTGTTACCTTTGTGGATGATGTGGACAGCCTGAACTTGGAAGAACTGGGACCGCAATTTGAACATCATAAGCTGTTCCCGGAAGGTGTGAACACTGAGTTTGTACAGGTTCTGGACAAGAACACTGTCAAGTTCCGCGTTTGGGAGCGTGGCAGCGGCGAAACCTGGGCCTGCGGCACCGGTGCAAGCGCTGTTACTGTAGCCTGCATTATGCTGAACAAAGCAGGCAAGAAGGGCGAACCGCTCAATGTACATTGCAAGGGCGGCCTGCTAAAGGTTACGCATGAGCTGAATGACCATGTTACCCTGGAGGGCAACGCAGTCGCAGTATTTGACGGCGTAATTGATATTCCTGAGAGCATTATCAACGAGTAAACAAATTGCTTGAACTACTGGCTGCAGGTATCGCAATGCTTGCAGCTAGTAATTTTTCAGGCGTTTGCTATAAATTTAAAATGATTTTAATAATGGGGGTTTTTCAATGGCATTTGTAAACGAAAACTATTGTAACTTAAAAGAAAGCTTTCTTTTTGCTGATATCGCGCACAAGGTAAGCGCGTATGCTGAGGCACATCCAGACAAAAAGATTATCCGCCTGGGCATTGGTGACGTTACCCTGCCGCTGGCAAAATGTGTTGTTGATGCAATGGCTAAGGCTGTAGCAGAAATGGGCGTACAGTCTACATTCCGTGGCTATGGTCCTGAACAGGGCTATGATTTTCTGCATGCAGCACTGGTAAAATATTATGCTTCCTTCGGCGTTACCTTGGAAAGCGATGAAATTTTCATCAGCGACGGTGCAAAGAGCGATTGCGCTAATATCACCGATATTTTCAGCAATGCAAACACTATCCTGATTCCTGATCCGGTATACCCTGTATATCTGGATACCAACATTATGTGCGGCCGTCACATTATTTATATGGAAGGCAAGCCGGAAAATGATTTTCTGCCGATGCCGGACGAAAATGTTAAGGCTGACGTAATTTATCTGTGCTCTCCGAACAACCCGACCGGCTCTGCTTATACCAAAGAGCAGTTGGAAGAATGGGTTGCTTATGCACTGAAAAATGATGCTGTTATTCTGTACGATGCTGCTTATGAAGCATATGTAACCGATCCGGCAATTCCGCGCAGCATTTTCGTTATCGAAGATGCTAAAAAATGCGCTATTGAGCTGTGCTCTCTGTCCAAGACTGCCGGCTTTACCGGTACCCGTTGCGGTTATACCGTTGTTCCTCATGCACTGGTTCGTAAAACCGAAAGCGGCAAGGAAATGGAACTGAACAAAATGTGGCTGCGTCGCCAGACCACTAAGTTCAATGGTGTTCCTTACATTATCCAACGCGGTGCAGAGGCTGTATTCAGCGAAGAAGGCATTAAACAATGCCGCGAAAGCATTGCTTACTATCAGGAAAATGCACGTATTATCATGGAAGGCTTTGATAAAGTTGGCATTAAATATTATGGCGGCGTACATTCTCCGTACATCTGGCTGCAATGCCCGGACGGCATGAGCTCCTGGGAATTCTTTGACTTCCTGCTGGAAAAACTGCAGGTTGTAGGTACTCCTGGTGCAGGCTTCGGCAAAATGGGCGAAGGCTTCTTCCGCCTGACTGCTTTCGGCAGCCGTGAAAATACCATCGAAGCTATGGAACGTATTATTAACGGACTGAAAAAATAAGCTTAAGTATTTCAAGCCGTACTTTTTCTTGCGGGAGATAGTACGGCTTTTATGCAGTTATACTCATGTATACATTATATCTGTGCCGGAACGCTTGCTTTTTTGACAGTAATATAGTAAAGTATTACGTAACTTAGTAGATAATTTCACAATGAAAGGTGTGTTTTTGATGAACTTGAAGAAATTTTTGAAAGCTGCTCTGTGCGGCGCTATGGTTGTTGCAATGGCTGTTACTGCAGGCTGTGGCGGTGGCGATAAAAAAGCTGACAGCGGCAAAAAGGTATTGAAGGTTGGTATGGAATGCGCATACGCTCCGTACAACTGGTCCCAACCGTCTGCTGACGGCGGCGCTGTAAAAATCGCCGGCTCTAACGAATATGCTTACGGTTATGACGTTATGATTGCTAAAAAATTAGCTGATTCCATGGGCGCTGACCTGGAAATCCATAAAATCGAATGGGATGGCCTGGCTCCTGCAGTAGTAAGCGGCAAGATTGATGCTGCAATCGCCGGCATGTCCATTACCTCCAAACGTAAAGAGTCCGTTGACTTCACCAAACCTTACTACTATGCAACTGTAGTAGCACTGGTTAAAAAGGATTCTCCGCAAGCTCAGGCTAAGAGCGTTGCCGACCTCAAAGGCTCTATTGCTACCTCTCAACTGAATACCATCTGGTATGACCAGATTGACCAGGTTCCGGACGTTAAAAAGCTGCCTGCTATCGACAACGTTCCCGGCATGATTGTTGCGCTGAAATCCGGCAAATGCAACTTGATTGTAACCGATATCCCGACTGCTAAGGCTGCTGCTTTTGCTAACCCTGATCTGACTATGGTAACCTTCCCTGAAGACAAAGGCTTCAAAACTTCTAAAGAAGATGTTGAAATCGGTATTGCTATTAAAAAAGGCAACAAGGAACTGGCAGACGCTATGAACAAGGTTCTGAGCGGTATGACCGAGGCTGACTTCAATAAGATTATGGATGAAGCTATTAAGAAACAGCCTTTGGCAAAATAAGCTGTATAAGAATGGAATAGCTGCGTTGCAATAACGAGTTACGCCATTTGCAAGGGGCGGCGGTTGTCGCCCCTTTTTGTATTAAATTAAGGTGGTGTATGTAATGCCGGAAACATTTTTTGGCTGGGTAGTTTACCTGCTGCAGCAATATGGCTCTGTCCTGCTGAAGGGCGCGGTCGTTACTCTGCTGCTGGCAGTAGTAGGCACATTTATCGGCTGTATTATCGGCCTTATTGTTGGTGTTATCCAAACAATTCCTTTGGAGGATAATGACAGCAAGGTTAAGAGAACTTTGGTGCGCTGTTTGCAGCGCTTGTTAGACGCTTACGTAGAGGTGTTCCGCGGTACACCTATGATTGTACAGGCTATGGTTGTTTATTATGGTGCAATGAGCCTGTTTGATATCGATATGTCACCGCTGTTTGCCGGCTTTTTGGTTGTTTCTATCAATACCGGTGCTTACATGGCAGAAACTGTGCGTGGCGGTATTGAATCTGTTGACCCGGGACAAAAGGAAGCAGCAATTGCTATCGGTATGGACCATATCCAGACCATGCGCTGCGTTATTCTGCCGCAGGCTCTGCGCAACGTTATGCCGCAGCTGGGCAACAACCTGATTATCAATATCAAGGATACCTCTGTATTGAACGTTATCTCCGTAACAGAGCTGTACTTTGCTTCCAAATCTGCTGCAGGTGTATATTACAAATACTTTGAAATTTTCTTCATTACCTGCGTAATTTACTTTATTATGACCTTTACCGCTTCCCGCCTGCTGCGCTGGTTGGAAAGCAAGATGGATGGCCCGAAGGATTATCAGCTGGTTACCTATGACCCGATGATGGACCCCTGCGGTGATATTCCTCTGCCTACTAAGAAGCCGAAAGGACGGTACTAAGCTATGGAAAAGGAACTTTTGTTATCAGTCCATGATTTAAAGAAAAGCTTTGGCGAGCGTGAAATTTTAAAGGGCATCAGCTTTGATGTCCGTCGCGGCGATGTTGTCTGTATCATCGGTCCTTCCGGCAGCGGCAAGTCTACGCTTATCCGCTGCGTGAACTATTTGGAGCATCCGACTGCCGGCACTATTGATTACCGTGGTACGGATGTAAATGAAGCTTTCAAAAAGCTCACTATGTATCGTACTAAGGTAGGCATGGTGTTCCAATCCTTTAACCTGTTCAACAATATGACCGTTCTGGAAAACTGCATGGTCGGTCAGGTTAAGGTCCTTGGCAAAAGCAAGGAAGAAGCTCGCACAACTGCGCTGAAATATCTGAAGCATGTTGGTATGGATACTTATGTAAATGCGAAACCGCATCAGCTTAGCGGTGGTCAAAAGCAGCGTGTGGCAATCGCACGTGCGCTGGCGCTGGAGCCGGAGGTTCTTTTAATGGACGAGCCGACAAGCGCACTGGACCCGGAAATGGTTGGCGAGGTTCTGCGCGTTATCCGTGACCTGGCCAAGGAAGGCCTGACGATGGTTATCGTAACGCATGAGATGGCTTTTGCCCGTGACGTTTCTAACCGTGTTATCTTTATCGACCAGGGTGTAATTGCTGAGGAAGGCGAGCCGCAGGAGCTGTTTACGCATCCGAAGAATAAACGTACCCAGGATTTCTTAAGCAGATTTGCTAACGCTTAAGCTAATTTTATAACGTAGCTTTGCTCTCTGTTTCAAGGTATACCTTGAAGCAGGGAGCTTTTGTTTTGCGATGAGCTTTTATCATAACCGAGAGATGCAAGAAGAAATTATAAGTCAACGCAGGAATTTTATTTATTGCTGTAGAATTTCTATTAAGGCGAGGAATATCTCTGCTTAGAAAGAGTTAAAGGTAGTGATAAAAATGATGAAGGTTTTGCGAAGTGTTTTGCTTTGCGCTTTACTGTTGACTACTCATACAGCATTTGCCGCTAAGGGCACTCTGTTATATATACCCATGGACAACAGACCGGTGTGCCTTGATTACACAGTGCAGACGATGCAGGCTGCAGGCTGGGATGTGCAGCTGCCGCCGGCTGAATATATTGCCGGTGCTCAGTCAGCAGGGCAGCCGGAGAAGCTTTTTAACTGGCTGGAGGCTAAGGCTGGTGAATCGGTAGCCATTGTTGCTTCTTCCGATGCTTTGCTTTATGGCGGGCTGGTAGCATCGCGCACACATGAAATTTCGCCTGAGCTTCTGCAGCAGCGTGCCGAACGCTTGGTAGAGCTGAAAAAGCAGCACGGCGGACAGAAGGTTTATGTTTTTACCACTATTATGCGTTCTCCTAAGGCCAGCAGTGCACCGACAGAGCCTGCATATTATAAGGAATGGGGCCCTAAGATTTTCCGTTTGGGAGAGCTGGAGGACAAGCTGGAGCTTAAGCAGATTAAGCGTAAAGAGGTAAAGGAGCTGGCGGAGCTGCGCAGCAGCATTCCCCGGGAAATACTTGCTGATATGTTTGTGCGCCGCAGCAACAATATCCATGCTACGGAGCTTTTGCTGCATGGTGTGGAAAGCGGCGATTTTGATTATATGCTTATCGGGCGTGACGATACCGCTGCCTATTCTCAGGCACATAGGGAAGCACGCGAGATGGATATTCTGGTGAATGAGCTGCCGAAGGAGAAAATCCGTTTCTTCGCCGGCGCAGATCAGCTTGGCCTGCTGCTTTTGAGCCGAGCTGCCAACCGTCTGCAGTATGAGCTGCCTTTGGTAAATGTAACCTATGCTGTCGGCAAGGGCGGTAAAACAGTGCCAACCTACGAGGATGATACTGTGGCCGTTAGTGCCAAGCAGCATATCTATGCGGCAGGTGCTTTCCCGGTATATTCGCGCAAAAATGCGGATTTGGTTTTGGCTGTCAACACTCCTGCCGATGGTGTGACGCATGAGGCGTCTGATGCAAGCAATAGCTATAAGGCATTGCCTGCTACCGTAAATTTCGTCAATAAGGTTGAAAGCATTCTTAAGCATAATCATCCTGTGATTGTGGCAGATATCCGCTTTGGCAACGGTGCGGACAATGCTTTGATCAAGACCTTGTTTGACAAACAGTTGGCATATCGTCTGGCATCCTACGGCGGTTGGAATACCGCGGGCAACAGCCTGGGCTTTGCCCTGGCGCAGGGGCTGCTGCATAAGCAGTTAACACCGGAAGCAAGAGAAAATCTGCTTAATGTGCGTTATCTTGATGATTGGGCTTATCAGGCGAATGTGCGCATGCAAACCTATCAGCAGCTTATCTGGCCTAACTATTGGCCCAACAGCGGACTGAATGAGGAGCAGCGTACTGCGGCTGAAGCATATATTACCCGGGAAATCAACAAGGTAAGCAAGCCGTATATGGGCAACACTGCCGAAGAATATAAATTTACGCTGCCGTGGAGCAGAATGTTTGAAGTAAAGGTGGATCGATAAAATGTCGATGAAGTATACGCTTCGCCTTGCGAAGCCTGAAGATGCCGAAAAGCTGCTGGAAATTTACGCGCCATTTGTCATCAGCAGCGACAGGACGCTCAGTGATGTATCATTTGAATACGAGGTGCCTTCAGTAGAAGAATTTACTGAGAGAATCAAAAATATTTCTGCGGACTATCCTTATATAGTTTGTGAGCACGAAGGCAGACTGCTTGGTTATGTTTATGCTCATCCTTATATTCAGCGTGCTGCCTATCAGTGGGGCGCTGAGGCAACTATTTATTTGGCGCCTGAGGGGCAGGGATGTGGCTTAGGTAAAGTTATGTATGCAGCGCTGGAAGCTTTACTGCGCCTGCAGGGGGTAGTTGTTACCTACGCCTGCATTACTGCCAGCAATGAGCACAGCGTCAAAATGCATGAGGCTTGCGGCTATAAAATTATCGGTACTTTCAATAATACAGGCTTCAAGCATGGTCATTGGCTGGATATGGTGTGGATGGAGAAGGTTATTGCCGAATATCCCAAGCAGCCTGCGCTGATCAAGAAGATAGGCGAGCTGCCGCTGGAACCCGTGACAGCAGTTTTAAAAGAGGCTTCAGCAAGGCTGCAGTAATAGCTTAGCAGAAAGCAGTTTTTGTGTATCGGCGTAACAGTATTTTAAAAAGCTGTTGTAAGATTTTAGCAGAAAAAGAAAAAGCACTGTCAGCTCTATCTGATATAAGAATATCAGTGAGCAGACAGTGCTTTTGTGTTTTTAGATGTTTTTCCAGGGGATAGCCTTTCTCTCCAACCATTGCAGGAACAGGTTAAAGAGCAGGCCGAGCAACGACAATACAATAACTCCGGCCATCAGGCGGTCGGTAATCATCAAATCGCCGTAATGCAGGATGAGAGCACCGATGCCGACCTGGGCAGCAATCATTTCTGCTGCTACCAGCAGCAGCAGAGAGGTGCCGGCAGCAAGGCGCAGACCTGCGAAAATCATAGGTAAGGCGTTAGGCAGAACAACACTTTTCATCGTTTTCCACCAGCTGGCGTTAAAGCTGACGGCAACCTTGATAAGCAGTGTATCAACATTTTTGACACCGCTGTAGGTGTTCATTGCTACCGGAAAAAAAACGCCGAGAGCAATAATCGTTACCTTCGAAAGCTCGCCGATTCCCAGCCAAAGGATGAATAACGGCAGCAAAGCGATTTTAGGGATAGGATAAAGAGCGTTGACAACAGGATTGCCGATTTTATCTGCCAGTGCCGAGGTACCGGTAACAAGGCCCACTGCAAGGCCGATAAGGCTGCCGACAGCAAAACCGATTAAGATACGGTACATGCTGGCTGCCAGGCTTACGCCGATTTCGCCGTCAGCAAGCATGGTAAGCAGGGCGCTGATAATCTGGCTCGGTGCCGGCAAAAACAAAGAAGAAACCAGGCCGCAGCGGCAGATAGCCTCCCAAAAGAGCAGCAGGATGATGATGGAAGCAACGCTTACCCAATGCGGATAGGTCTTTTGCCAATGCGTCATACGATTGCACACGATATATTCGTTAGCTGCGCTCGCAGAAGTTTTCTTTTCAGGCATTGTCTTCCACCTCCATTAAGGCAGCACGCGCATCCTTGCTGATATGCTCCCAAATGATACGGACAAATTCCGAAATTTCGTCTGTGTGCTCAGGCTTAGCACGCTCGGCACGCGGAAGGACAATCTGCAGTATTTTGCTGACCTTGCCGGGGCGACGCGAAAGCAGTACAACTCTGTCAGCAAGCATTACTGCCTCCTGAATATTATGTGTAACATATAGCGTGGTCAGACGCGTCTTTTCCCACAGCGTTACCAGCTCCTCCTGCATGATGGTGCGTGTTTGCGCATCCAGGGCAGAAAACGGCTCATCCATCAGCAGCAGGTCAGGCTCGATAGCTAAAGCACGGGCAATGCCAACGCGCTGACGCATACCGCCGCTTAATTGGTGCGGGAAGGATTTTTCAAAGCCCTTTAAGCCTACAAGCTCAATGTAATGCTTAATGCGTGCCTCCTTTTCGTCTGCTTTCATGCCTGCTGTTTCCAAACCGAAGGCAATATTATCATGCACATTACGCCAGGGGAAGAGGCCTGTTTCCTGAAAGACGATGCTCATGCGAGGCTCATAGCCTGCAGCGACATCAGTAAATTTTACGTTACCGCTTGTGGGTTCCAAAAGTCCGGCGGTTATATTGAGCAAGGTTGATTTACCACAGCCTGACGGTCCTACCAATGCTACAAATTCTTCCTTAGTAATGCTGAGGTTAATATCCTGCAAAACAGGAAGAAGCTTACCGCTGGTAGTGGTGAAATTCTTGCAGATATTTGCGATTTCTAATTTCATTTTCTACCATCCTCCAAAAAGACTGGCGCTAACATATCAGTCGCAGCGTTTTGGTGCTAAAGCATCGTCAACGCATTTTGCAGCTGTTACATTTACGCCAGTCTTGCTTTAATACAAGTTTTATTTCTTCAGTGCTTCATCCAAAAAGCTGGTGTTGGCAACATCCTTCGCATCCAGTGTGCCGGAAATCATCTTGTTGTCAGTGTACCATTTAATCTGGGTCGCGATATCGCTGACGAGCAGCTTGCCGTCCTTATCAATATAGGGCAGGCCGGCTTTAATGTCTTCAGCCGGAGCCTTAACGTATTTGGCTACAATATTAACAACCTCTTCCAGCTTCTTGGCATCCTTCTTTTCTACTGCAGCTTCGTAGTAATAGTTGCAGGCTTTGTTGTAAGCACGCATGAAGCGTACTGCCGCATCCTTATTCTTCATAAAGTCAGGTGAGTAGAAGATAGCAGAGGTCTGGTAAGGAATAACGTCGCCAACCTGTACTACAAGTTTGCCGTAGCCTGCTTTTTGCACCTTGGTGATGTTAGGCTCGTTTAAGATACAGCCGTCAATCTGCTTGCTTTCCAGAGCAGCCATAACAGCACTGAGCTTGCTCAGGGGAACAATTTCCACATCATTGAGGCTCATGCCCTGGGTTTCCAGCATTCTGCCAAGCATATAATGGAAGGTAGAGCCCTTTTGCGTAATACCAATACGCTTGCCCTTCAAATCCTTCAGGCTTTTTACGCCGGCGTTATAATTGTCGGTGGTCACAAGCAGTGCAGAAGAGGAATAGCCTTTTTGTTCACGTCCTTTATCCGCAACAATACCCAGCTTTTGTCCGTTGGCTGCCATGTTATAAAGGCTGGCCGTAATGCCGGTAGCACCGACATCAACCTTAGAGGAAGCGGTGGATACGGCAATCGGATGAGCGGCATCAAACCATTGCGGTTCAATTTCTATACCTTCTTCAGCAAAGAAGCCCTTATCCATAGCGATAAATAAAGGGGCGCTGCTTGTCAGGCGCAGCATGCCAAGGCTTACCTTAGTCTTTTCTTTGGGTGTGTCTTTTTTTGAATCGTTACCGCCACAGCCTGCAGCTAATACTAATAGGCAAAGGCTGAGCAGAATAGCAACAATTTTCTTCATTAATAAATCCTTCCCTTCTCCCAAAAATTCATAAAATACCGCTTTTATTCTACACTATTTAACAATAAAAAGCAGTAATATTAATGAAAAAATCGTTTTGGAAGCTAAGAAAAAGTTTTTTTGTACGAAATGAAACAGAATTTGCTGATGCTTTAGACACCTTTATGTGAAAAATCTGTGTTAATACGGTTCTTAATAACAAAAAAATGCTATAATATAATAGTATGTTTGAAGAAAGGACGTGGAGATGTGAAGATAAAATGGTTGGTGCAAGGCCTGGCCTGCAGCAGCGTACTTTTCTGCAGCAATATGGCCGCTGCCGCTGACACGCTGTTGGCGCAGGTGCCGCTGCAGCTGACAGCAGAGCAGACTGTTACTGCCGAGCTTTGGGGTGACAGGCTGTCTAACGGCTACGCCAATGATCTGCTTGTTATGATTAAGGATAAGGACAAGAAGCTTTTGACGGCTCATGCACCTTCTATTAAGGGAGGATATAATTGCCAGCTGCAGCCTATTAAGCTGTGGGCAGGCAAAAGCGGCAGACAGCAGCTGCTGGTGAGTGCTGCTCAGGGAGATTGGCATGCGCCCAGTGAATATCGTGTGCTTTCCTTTGCCAACAAGAAAAATGTGCGTGAGGTCTTTGGTGCTGCTGAAAGCATGGGACTGGTTACGCAAGCCTATGCCAAGGACGGTAAAATGCATGTAGCTTTAATCGACGGTAATAAATCTGATTTAACGCCGGCAACAGGCAGTGAGGTTGAAGACGGCAAGCTGGAGTATGGCGGCTTGCATTCGCTGGTGGCACATGATGTAGATAATGACGGTACAGATGAATTATTGGGCTGTCAGCAGCTGGTGCAGAAAAAGCAGCCTCTGGCAGATGTGGGCGCTATCTGGAAGCAGGACAAGAAAACTAAGGAATGGAAACAGTTTTCCCTGACCATTATGACGCTTGCGCCTACGCCTAAGGATAATACCGTAAATGATGGCAAGGATTTTGCTGCCGGTACTATATTGGTGCGTAAGATGGTAGTTCCCGGCGGTGAGGCGACCTTCCCGGTTTTTGCCGGCAAGGATGTAGAGCTACAAAATAAAATGAATAAGCTGCTGCAGGATGAATGCAAAGATTATCTGGAGCATTTTTACAAGGGTGAGGCAGATATGGCTTTTAAGGTGATGCGTGCCGATGAACAGATTCTGAGCCTGCAGCTGATCAGCGGTAAAAACAGCTTTATCCATCATCAGCTGAACGTAAATCCAAAGACTGCCGAAAAAATCAGCCTGGATGAAGTGCTTAATGTCAAGGATAAGGATTTGCTGCCGCTGATTAATCTGCTGAATACCAATAAGAAGGTTGTATATAAGGACAGACTGCCGGATGAATGGTATATTGAAGGAGATAACCTGTTCTTGATGCAGCGTATTAATGGCGTGGACCAGGTATCGGGTTTTGCCATGGGCAATCTGCATAAATTTTTGCTGAAAAAAGAACTGTTGAACAGCAAAAGCTGACTGATCAGTCAGTAAAATTTGTGAGAAGAAGATAATGTGAGAAAATACAAGAAAAAGCGGCGAAAACTGCTTAAATGACGTTTGCTTTTCTGAAAAATGTCCATTATAATAGTAGTATTCTGAAACTGGAGCAGGAATATTTTCAGGTAAAGGTGCTATCGACAATATAGCAGTATCATTTGTCATTATATATATTGAGTAGTTTCAGAGTGAAGGTGAAGGAGGTTTTTTTATGTTAAGTTTTATTCGCTCCTGCCGTGCGAGAAAAGCAATGGCTGCGGCGCTGGCGGCAACCTTTGTATTGAGCGTTGCAGGCTGCGGTCAAAAACAGCAGCAGGGCGGCAATCAGGCGACATTGGTTAAAACCATGAAGGTTATTAAGCGTGACACCCCTCTGGTATATGATTATACAGGCTTTGTACAGGCTCAGCAGGAAATGGAGCTGAAAGCTCAGGTAAGCGGTCAGATTACAGCCAAGTATTTCAAGGGCGGTGACAATGTAAGTGCAGGCCAGACCTTGTATGCTATTGACCAGCGTACTTATCAGGCTAACGTGCTTAACGCGCAGGCAGGCCTGGCTAATGCCCGTGCGGCTTTGGCTAACGCAGCTCTGAATGCAGAGCGTTACAGCACTCTGTATGCACAGAATGCAATTTCCAAGCAGGTTCTGGATAACGCTATTATGCAGCGTGACCAGGCACAGGCTTCTGTAAATGCGCAGGAAGCAATTCTGGAAAATGCGCAGATTAACATGACCGATACCAGCGTTTCCGCTCCGTTCAGCGGACGTATTGATACTACAGCACTGGAGGTTGGCAACTATGTAACCGCAGGTCAGACTACTCTGGCCAAAATCAGCAACACTGACCCCGTATTCGTACAGTTCAGCATCGCTGAGCCGGAATATCTGAAGCTTTCCGGTTCCCATGATAACAGCGGCGCTGCTTCTCTTGACAACCTGACTGTTGTTCTGAGCGATGGCAGTACCTATGATTTAAAGGGCACCGTAGCAGAGGTTAACCGCGGTATCAACGACAACACCGGTACCATGACTGTAAAGGCTTTATTCAGAAATCCTGCACATCGTCTGTTGCCAGGCATGTTTGCTCACGTACAGGCAACTGCAGGCACCAAAAAGGATGCTCTCTTGATTCCTATGCGTGCAGTTGTTGAATTGATGTATAAGAAATTTGTTTATATTGTCGGCAGCGACAACAAGGTTACCATGAAGGAAGTAACTCTTGGTCCTTCCGTCGGCCGTTTCTACATGGTTGAAGGCGGTCTGACCGGCGACGAGACAATCGTAGTTGAAGGCACCGGCAAGATCAGACAGGGTGCTCAGGTTAACCCGCAGCCGATGACTGAGGCTGATCTGGATACTACTGTTGACAACAGTGCTACCGCCGGCAAGAAGCAATAAGGAGGTTGGCTAGATGGCTCGTTTCTTTATTGATCGCCCTGTATTTGCGATAGTACTGGCGATTATTATTACCTTATTGGGCACGATTGCCGGCTTCAGCCTGCCTATCGCCCAATATCCTAACATTACCAAACCGCGTATCAGCGTAAACACCAACTATGTAGGTGCGAGTGCCGATATCGTTGAAAAGGCTGTAGCACAAACCATTGAGCAGAAGGTCAGCGGTGTAGAAAATATGCTGAACATGTCCTCCGTAAGTACCTCCAGTGGTGAGTACGAGCTCAATGTTGAGTTCAACCTGGAGAAAAACGCAGATATCGCTTCTGTAGAGGTTCAGAACCGTGTATCCCAGGCAACCAGCTCTCTGCCGAGCGAGGTTTCCGGTTATGGTGTTACTACTGCCAAAGAATCTGCCGAGACCATTATGTATTTTGGTCTTTATTCTCCTAAAAATACCTATGATGCTATGTTCTTAAGAACATATGCGGATGCGAACTTCCTGGATGCCGTAAAGCGTGTTAAGGGCGTATCTACCGTTGGCGAATATGGTCCGGAATATGCAGTCCGTATCTGGCTTAATCCTGAAAAAATGGCGCAACTGGGTGTAACTGTAACCGATGTTTCCAACGCTATCAAAACGCAAAACATTCAGGCAGCGGTTGGTTCTATCGGTAACCGTCCTACCGTTGACAAGCAGGAGCGTACCTATTCCGCAAGCGCTCAAGGTCGTCTGAATACGCCTGAGGAATTCGGTAACGTTATTATCCGTTCCAATAACGGCGATAACTTGAAGCTTAAGGATATCGCAACTATCAAAGAAGGTCCTCGTAATGACCTTGTCGTCAGCAAGCTAAACGGCGGTGATTCCGTTGTATTCCCGGTATCCTTGACCTCCGATGCGAATGCTATCGAAACTGTTAAGAATATCCGCGAGGTATTAAAGGATGCTGAAAGCCGTTTCCCGGATGATATGAAGCTGATTGTTATTCAGGATAATACCCAGTTTATTACCGAATCCCTGGAGAAGGTTGCACATACCTTCGTTGAAGCCTTGATTCTGGTTATTCTGGTAGTATTCATGTTCCTGGGCAGCTGGCGTGCAACCTTGATTCCTATTCTGGCTGTACCTGTATCCTTGGTTGGTACCTTCGCTTCCTTCGTAATTTTGGGCTTTACTATCAACACTCTGACTGCTTTTGCAATGATTCTGGCTATCGGCCTTGTTGTCGATGATGCTATCGTTGTAGTAGAAGCAGTAGAGCATCATATCCAGGAAAACGGTATGTCTCCTAAGGAGGCAACCTACCGCGCTATGAACGAGGTTTCCGGTCCTGTTGTGGCTATTGCCTTCGTACTGTCTGCGGTATTTATTCCTGTAGCTTTCACCGGCGGTACTGTCGGTGAATTGTACAAGCAGTTTGCGATTACGATTTCTGTATCTATGATGCTTTCTGCTATTGTAGCTTTGTCCCTGACTCCTGCGCTTTGCTCCCTGATTCTGGTCAAGAAGGAAGAGGCGCCGAAGGGCTTTATCGGCAAGGCTGTAAAAGCATTTGACGATTGGTTTGCAAGAACGCTGGCCAAATACGTGAAAAACGTTGAAGGCTGCATCCGTAAATCTAAGCTTATCCTGACCTGCCTTGTTGTTGTGGTTATCTGCATCGGTTTCCTGGCGAAGGCAACGCCGACAGGCTTTGTGCCGAACGAGGACCAGGGCATGACTGCTGTATCCATCGCTTTGCCTGAGGGTGCTTCCAGTAACCGTACGCAGCAGATTATGGCAGGCCTTGCACAAAATATGAGAAAGCTCCCCGGCGTTAAAAACGTTATGGAGGTTAGCGGTATTGATATCCTGTCCATGGGCCAGAAGGCTAACGCTGGCATGGCAGTAGTTACTATGGAGGACTACAGCAAGCGCAGCAACAGTGTACAGGATGTTATTCCGATGATTTTCGGCATGGGCGCACAGATTCCTGATGCAACCGTTATGGCCTTCCAGCCGCCTTCTCTGCCCGGTGCTTCAAGTACCGGTACTCTGAGCCTTTGTCTCATGAACCTTGGCGGTGAGGATGTTAACACCATGGGTGAGCGTGCTAACGAATTTTTGGCTGCTTGTCGCAAGCGTCCGGAAATCGGTATGCTGTACACTACCTTGAACACCAATACTCCTATGTATCAGTTTGAGGTTGACCGTGATAAGGCACAATCCCTGAACGTTCCTGTATCTACTGTTTATTCCGCATTGCAGGCGTTCTTAGGCGGTAACGAAATCAACGATATCAATAACTTCGGCCGTACTTGGAAGGTTGTTATGCAGGCTGATGAAAAATATCGTACCGGTGTAGAGGATATGCGTTACTTCTTTGTACGCAGCAATGACGGCAAGTCTATTCCGCTGAATACACTTGTAAAGCCTACTCCTAAGAACAGCTCTGTTGTTATGACACGCTTTAACGGTGCTAGTGCGATTCAGATTTCCGGTGACCCTGCCAGCGGTTATTCCTCCGGTCAGGCTATGGCTGCTATTGAAGAGGTTGCTAAGCAGGTTCTGCCTAATACCTATACCTACGAATGGACCGGTCAGAGCCTTGATGAGATTGAAGCCGGCAGCCGTTCCACTCAGGTTTTCATTATCTCTCTGATTTTCGTATTCCTTTGTCTGGCAGCTCTGTATGAAAGCTGGACAATTCCTCTGGCAGTACTGCTGTCTGTACCTTCCGCAGTTTTCGGCTGCTTCCTGGTACAGTATGCACGTGGTCTGCAGAATGACGTTTATATGCAGATCGGTCTGATTACCTTGATTGGTTTGGCAGCAAAGAACGCTATTCTGATTGTCGAATATGCGAAGATGAATATGGAGCAGGGCATGGATGTTGTACATGCGGCTGTTGAGGCTGCTCATGTCCGTCTGCGTCCTATCCTGATGACCTCCTTCGCCTTCATCTTAGGCTGTCTGCCTTTGGCTATTGCTACCGGCCCGGGCGCTGGTGCGCGTGTATCCATGGGTAACGCCGTAGTTGGTGGTATGACCATCGCTACTCTCTTTGGTATCTTCCTGATTCCTGTACTCTTTGTAGTTGTTGAACGCTTCTTCAGCCACAAAAAGAAGGGGACTCCCGAAGATAATGTAACCGAGCAGCTGTAATGCTGCTAAAAAACGCCGCTCAAACGAGCGGCGTTTTTAATTTTCAATAGCTGGTTTTAGGCAGTAAAATGCATATTTTTAATTTTATACATAAATAATAGCATAGAAGTTAATGGCTATTCTGATTTGAAAAGCAAGCTCAAAAAGCCTGCTTTTTTAAGTTACATAAGTAAACCAATCCTTTTCAATAACAAAAGTGCTTTTTAAATTTTAATAACAATAACAAATTTAAAACGAATACAATCTGTAAGTAAACTAAGACCGTCCGTTTATTATGTGTGACATAAGCAACGGAATAACAGCAGAATTATTTTTATACTTAATTCAGCAAGGCAAAAAGGGGTGTTTGAAGTCAAATATCCGGAAGCATATTGCGGTAAATATTATATTTAAATTTATTTGGAAGGGGTGATTTATATGGGTTCCGTAACAACTAATCCGTGGCTGATTTCTATTATCAACATGACAATCGTTTTTGGTGTGCTCATTGCTTTAGGTGTACTCATGAGTATGATTCAGTTGGTTGACCCTACTAGAAATAAGCATTGAAGCAAATGATGCACTTTTTTCCCTGTCTGATCTATTAAAAAATGCACTTATTTTCCCGATATGGGTCAAGAGGAGGATTATTCTATGTTTGAGGCATTTATCGTCGCTTTGGCTTCTGTTTGGGCAGACTCAGGTTTTTCTGCTCTGACAAGTGGCAACGTTATTATGATTGTCGTTGGTCTGGTTCTGCTTTATATGGCTATTGGTAGAGGCTTTGAGCCCTTGCTGCTGTCTCCAATCGCCTTCGGCTGTATCTTGGCTAACATTCCTAAAAACGGTTTCGAACAGCCGGGTGTTATGTCCGTTATTATGTATGGTATTCACCATGAAGTATTCCCGCCGTTGATTTTCTTGGGCGTTGGCGCAATGACCGACTTTGGTCCGCTGATTGCTAATCCAAAAACCTTGCTTTTAGGTGCTGCTGCTCAGATTGGCGTATTTGTATCTTTGATGGGCGCTATGGCTTTAGGCTTTACTGTACAGGAAGCATCTGCTATCGGTATTATCGGCGGTGCTGACGGCCCGACAGCTATTTATCTGGCAGCTAAAATGGCTCCTCAGCTGTTAGGTGCAATCGCAGTTGCTGCTTACTCCTACATGTCTCTGGTTCCGCTGATTCAGCCTCCTATAATGAAACTGTTCACTACCGAAAGAGAACGTAAGATTGTTATGGAGCAGCTGCGTCCGGTAAGTAAATTTGAAAAGGTCGTTTTCCCGATTATGTGCACCATCGTTATTTCTCTGCTGCTGCCGCCGGTAACAGCTTTGATCGGTATGCTGATGCTTGGTAATCTGTTCAAAGAAGCAGGCTGCCTGGACCGTCTGTCCGATACTGCACAAAATGCATTGATGAACACCGTAACCATTATGCTGGCTACCGGTACCGGTCTTACCATGAGTGCTGAGGCCTTCCTGAACTATCAGACTATCCTGATTATCTGCTTAGGTCTGGTTGCTTTTGCTGCAGGCACCTGGGGCGGTGTAGTATTCGGTAAGATTATGTGCATGGTAGACGGTGGCAAGACTAACCCGTTGATTGGTTCCGCCGGTGTATCCGCAGTTCCTATGGCTGCCCGTGTATCTCAGATTGTCGGTCAAAAGGCTAACCCGGCAAACTTCCTGCTGATGCATGCTATGGGTCCTAACGTAGCAGGCGTTATCGGTACTGCAGTTGCTGCAGGTACCATGTTGGCTATGATCGGCCCTGTTGCTAAATAAACAGTTGTTGTAACATCTCTCCCCTAAAAGTGAAGCCCATCCGGTAAAACGGATGGGTTTTGCTTTTATTTAACTTTAAATAGACTTGCAGTCATCAGGCCGCGGCTGTTTGAAAGCAAAAAAATAACCAGTTCGCAGCTGGTTATTTTTTATTGCCAAAACTAAATTCGCAGTCGTTTCAGCATTCTCCCAATCTCTCTTTAGACAAATTGAAAACTGAGAGGATATTAAATTGTTGCTTTGCAGTATTTATTTTAGCAAACTGAATATGACAATCTGTTGCACAGGCAACAAAAACGATTAATGAACTTTTGAAATAGTATAGAAGGTAAAGTTAAGCAATAATGTAAATAAAGTAACTGTTTGACGGAAAACAGTGTGACCTGTGCAACAGAAGATAAAAAAATATAACTTTATACTTATTAAAGTAAGATAAGCATCTTGCTTATAGAACTTAGTTCCCCTTTAATTATCTTAGGAAGAGGTGATAAACAGTGGGTTCTGTAACAACAAATCCGTGGCTGATTGCCATTATCAATATGACCATTGTCTTTGGAGTTCTAATCGGATTAGGCATGTTGATGAGTTTAATCCAGGTAGTTGATCCTACCAAGGCTAAATAAGATTTAGCTGAAACAAGGTTTCAAAGCAGTGCTGCTGCTTTAAGCAGCTTCATAAGAAGAAATGACATTTTCTGATGTTCTGCTTGCGTTGCAAAGCAGACCACAGGTAGACTAGGGGAGACTGTGGTGATACAGTTAAAATGAAAGTGTTGTAGCATTATTGTGGAGCTTATTTGCACTTATAACATCCCAATTAAGGGAAACAAGGAGGAAAAATTCACATGTTTGAGGCATTTTTTGTTGCTTTGTCTTCTGTATGGGCAGACTCCGGCTTCTCTGCACTGACAGGCGGTCATGTAATCATGATCTGCGTTGGTCTGCTTCTGCTTTATATGGCTATTGCTAAAGGTTTCGAGCCTTTACTGCTGTCCCCGATCGCATTCGGTTGTATTCTGGCTAACATTCCTAAAAACGGTTTCGAAGAACCTGGTGTTATGTCCGTTATCATGTACGGTATTCACCACGAAGTATTCCCGCCGCTGATCTTCTTGGGCGTAGGCGCTATGACCGACTTTGGTCCTCTGCTGGCTAACCCGAAAACCCTGCTCCTGGGCGCTGCTGCACAGGCTGGCGTCTTCGTAGCTCTGCTGGGCGCTATGCTGCTTGGCTTCTCCGTACAAGAAGCTGCTGCTATCGGCATCATCGGTGGTGCTGACGGCCCGACTTCCATTTACCTGGCTGCTAAAATGGCTCCTCAGCTGTTAGGCGCAATCGCAGTTGCTGCTTACTCCTACATGTCTCTGGTTCCGCTGATTCAGCCTCCTATCATGAAACTGTTCACCACTGAAGCTGACCGTAAAATCGTTATGCAACAGCTCCGTCCGGTTTCCCACTTCGAAAAAGTTGCATTCCCGATCATGTGCACCATCGTTATCTCCCTGCTGTTACCTTCCGTAACCGCTCTGATTGGTATGCTGATGCTTGGTAACCT
>NZ_GL830897.1 GCF_000188175.1 Phascolarctobacterium succinatutens YIT 12067
GCGAACAGGAAGATGGTTACCCAGTCGATAGAAGCATAAGCTTGTTTTTCAGTCAGGCAGCCGGTCAGTACGCAAACCAGAGCACCGATGATTGCTGCCATTTCCAAAGTAATACCTTTAATGCCAAGAGCCATTACCAGAACAACTGCCAACAGGATAACGCCAGATACCATTTGTTTAGATTTGGAGGTTTCATTTGCTTCGATTTCTTGCTCGATTTCTTGGTCAGCATCGAGTTGTTTGTTCGGGAGTAAATATTTGCCTACAAACATCATGTAAATCATACCAGCTACGGAAACCGGGATACCAATCCAAGCGAATTCGAAGAAACCGAAAGGCTCAAGACCAGCAGCGGTCATAGCACCGGTAGCGATGATGTTAGGAGGAGTACCTACCATGGTGATGATACCGCCCCAACCGCAAGCGAATGCCAACGGCATTAACTGACGGGAAGCAGGAATCTTAGCTGCGGAGCAGATACCGAGTGCTACAGGAAGTAAGCAAGCTGCGGTACCGGTGTTGGACAATACTGCGGACAGTACGGTACCAACGATCATCAGGCCGAACATCAGGCTGTTTTCGCCTGTGCCGCACATTTTAACTACGGTATTACCGATTTCTTGTGCAAGGCCGGTGTAGAACATGGAAGCGCCAACTACGAACATACCTGCGAACAGAACAACGGTGGAGTTAGACAGACCGCTGAATACTTGTTTTGCAGGAATCAAGCCTAAGAGGCCGCATGCGATAGCTGCGCCGGTAGCAGTAACTGCGAGAGGGATAAGTTCGGTTACAAATAATAATGCAACTACTGCCAACAAAATAAGACATTTGATTGCTGGGGACATTTTATGTTCCTCCTTTTAAAATTAATTTATATACAATGCCGAGGGAGGCATTCTATATCAGCTATTAATATGTAGTTTTCAAAGAACTTACGGAAATCGCTTATGTATTTTCTTGCATTTCCATGTACCTATTATAACACTATAAGCGTAAAATAAAAAGTTATTTTATTGAAAAATTTACATTATTAACGTAAATGGTGTTTTCTTGTTGCATACTTCTATATTGTATTTTATGTACATTACTGTCATGGTGTTTTATTTTTATGCTTTTATATGCTTTTCCGGAATTAAGTTAAACTATGAGTAAATGATTTTTGAAACGTGCATAAGCCTTTTGTCTGAAAATTATCTTAATTCTCTTTATAAAATCTGCTTTGATAAATTGCAGCCTTCTGCTCCAAAGCCCATTATATCAAGGGTTTGCGATTCATATAATTTTTTTAGTACCTTCTATAAGTTATTTTTAACAGCTGGTGCTAATTTCATTTTTTATGTTGAATGTAATCCAACAGTACATGTCCACTGATTGAGGACACAAAAATGCCATCTTTTTTGTTTAAAATGTGACAGTTTAGTATTCCGGACCGCTTTTTAGGCAAAAATTAAGAGGACGCGCCTTGCAGCGCGTCCTCAGGGGAGTTTCAGTATAAATTATTTACCAACAGGACCGATCATAGCCAACATGGTACCTGCAGCAACTGCAGTACCGATAACGCCTGCTACGTTAGGACCCATAGCATGCATCAGCAGGAAGTTGGACGGATTTGCTTTTTGGCCAACAACTTGAGATACACGAGCAGCCATAGGAACTGCAGATACACCGGCGGAACCAATCAACGGGTTAGTCTTGCCACCGTCTACAATGCACATCAGCTTACCGAAGATAACGCCGGCAGCAGTACCACCGATGAAAGCAACCAGACCAAGGATGATGATCAGGATGGTCTGATAGTTCAGGAATGCATCAGCACTCATGGTCAGACCAGTACCGGTAGCCAGCATAATGGTTACGGTGTT
>NZ_GL830898.1 GCF_000188175.1 Phascolarctobacterium succinatutens YIT 12067
CGCAATGCGCCGCCTTTTTGTATATGGGAAGAACATTCTCTTTAATCCCTCTTGACTATCATAGCGCTATATACTTTATAATATAAATTACTGTATTATCGGCATTACTGCATATGAGTCAATACTGCTGAAATAAAATGATGAAAATAGAGGCATTGAAGCATGAAGAAAATTTTTTGTTTATTGCTGTTGCTGCTGGTTTTGCTCACAGGCTGCGGACAAGGCAGCGGCGGTAAAGACGCTGCCGCAGGCGGCAACTACACTGTAACTGACGAGCATGGAACAGTGACTACGTTCAAGCAGGCACCGCAAAAGGTGCTGACGCTGGCGCTTAGCAGTGATGGTATAATAATGGGGCTGGGCATGGAAGATAAATTGGTTGCCGTCAATTATCTGGCCGATGATCCGGTAAGCTCTAACCTTGTAGAGCAGGCTAAAAAAATTCAGCACAAAATCAAAAATCCTTCGGCCGAAGAGGTGCTGGCGCTGAAGCCGGACGTAGTCTTTGCCTACGATTGGAGCGACATGAACCGTGTCGAAAATTTGCGTAATTTGGGCATGAATGTTATCGTACTGAAAGGACCGGCGACTATTGAGGATATCAGGCAAAACGTGCGCACCGTCGCCAAATCCATGCACGCCGACAGTAAGGGAGAAGAGCTGGTAAAGCTGATGGACAGCAGGCTGACGCAGGTGAAGCAGCAGGTAGAGGCGCTCAAGCTGCAGCAGCCGAAGAAAATCGTTCTTGTTTCGCTGATGAGCTCCTATGGCGGCGAGGGATGTATCTTTGACGATATGTGCAAGGAAGCAGGCGTTATCAACGGCGTTTCGGCTGCAGGAATCAAAAACGGCCAGCAGGTTACTAAAGAAATGCTGGTGAAGATTGATCCGGATTTACTGATAATGCCGGTGTATAACGACCATGGCAATTTTGATATCAAAAAATATAACCAGGAATTTTTAGAGGATCCGTCGATGCAGACTATGCGCGCCATCAAAAGCAAGCAGCTGTTTTATCCCAACGAGGGTTATATTTACAACTGCTCGCAGGATGTTGTTTTCGGCGTGCAGGAAATCGCCCATGCTGCCTACGGCAAAGCCTTCGCTATGCAGGGTGCGCAGCATTTAAGGTTGAAGTAAAAGGTTATGCTTATATTAATTTCACATAAAAATTAATCGCAGATAGTTTGCTTTGAAGTAGTGAATTTGATGCGAATAAAACATGAGTGGAGAGCATGTAAATAATCAGGCCCTAACCTTATTCATATACACTTAACTCCTTTGAGAAAGGCAGAGCAGAGCAAAATCTGTTCTGCCTTTTTCATATGCCAAACTGCTATAACTTGCTTATGTCGAAAGCTGATGTTCGTGCTATAATAGCTATACTGAAGGAAAATAAAGGATGAAGAAAATATGCCAAAACAAAAATATCAAAAGATAATAACAGCACTGCTGCTGTGTTTGAGTATACTATTAATAGTTGCAGGCTGTAGCAGTGATAGTGCGCAAAAATCGAAAAGTACTGCAGCCTATACTGTTACGGATTCGCAGGGGCATAAGCTGTATTTTAAAGAAAAACCCCAACGCATTATATCTATGTCTATAAGCACTGATGAAATCCTCATTGACCTTGTACCAAGCAGTCGCATTGCTGCCTTCTCACGTCTGGTGGACGACCCGGGGATATCCAATATTGTAGAGCGGGCGCAGAGTGTGGGCAGCAGAGTAGATGGCCAAAGCTCGGAGGCAATTATGGCGCTGCACCCTGATTTGATATTGATACCGGATTTTGTTAAGCCGGAGGTTATTCAGTCGCTGCGTGACATGAATCTGCAGGTTTATGTTTATAAAACTCCCAAGAGTATGGATGATGTGCGTCAGTGCATACGCTTTCTGGGCGAGGCCGTTGGCGAAAAGGAACGCGGCGAAATGATGGTTACCGCTATGGACGAGCATCTGAAGAAGGTGCAGGATAAAATAGGCAAAATCCCTAAGGAAAAACAGAAGCGCATTGTTTTTATGCGCAGTAACGGTGCCTACTACAGTCCGGAGGCTTCGTTTAACGATGTCTGCAGATATGCGCAGGTGCGCAATGCCTTGGAGGAGCTGCATTATGATAAGCCTGGCATAGTAAATCAGGAGGCAGTGGTTCAGCTTAATCCGGAGGTGTTTTTACTCGCAGGCTGGAATTATGATGGTCAGCATGATCCGAAGCAGATGGAGGAGGAACTGCTGAACAATTCCGGTTACCAGACTACGGACGCAGTGAAAAACAGAAAGGTCTATACAGTGCCGGCGAAGCATGTGCTGTGCGTGTCGCAGTACATTGTCAACGCTGTAGAGGATTTGGCGGACGCTGTATATAGTGAATAAAATTATCAATGACGTCGGTGAGCGGTGCAATGCTGCTTGCCGACTTTTTTTGTTAATGTTGTCAAAATAGTTGGCAAAACAATTGACTAGTTGCCAAAAAGTTGCTAAACTGTAAGAGCAATAGCAATTAAAAGGAGGGCGTACTATGCAAACTGAAGCTTTGCGCAATTTGGTTGCTAAAATAAAACATCTGCAATGTGAAATGCAAACAGTAGAGCTGAAGGCTACCAACAAGGGCTGTCCTACACGTTTATACGATACATTGTCGAGCTTTGCCAATCAGGACGAGGGCGGCGTTATCGTGTTCGGCATAGATGAAAGAAAAGGCTTTGATGTTGTCGGCGTTTATGATGCGCAGGATTTGCAGAAAAAGGTAACAGAACAGTGTAATCAGATGTCGCCGTGTGTGCGTGCTTTATTTACTGTTTGCGAAATAGATGACAAGGTTGTAGTTTCGGCAGAGATTCCGGGGCTTGATGTCGCAGAAAGACCGTGTTTTTATCGTGGTACAGGCAGATTGAAAGGCGCTTATATACGTGTGGGCGATGCTGATGAACCGATGAGTGAATATGAAATTTACAGCTATGATGCCTTCCGCAAGCGTATCCGAGACGATATTCGCGAAGCAACTGGTGCACGCAGAAGCTTTTTTGATGAAGAAAAGCTGGCTTGCTTTTTGCAGGCAGTAAAAAAAGACCGCAAAAATTTGGCTAAGCATGTCAGTGATGAAGATATTTTAGAGCTGATGGGTGTTACGGTAAACGGACAGCCGACGTTAGCGGGCGAGCTGTGCTTTTCTAAATACCCGCAGGGAGCTTTTCCACAGCTTTGCATTACGGCTGTTGCTTTGCCTGGCAATGTAATGGGCGAGCCGGGATTACAGGGAGAGCGCTTTATTGATAATGAGCGTATTACCGGCACGATAGATGAAATGGTAGACGAGGCGGTTGATTTTGTGAACCGCAACAGCCGCCACAGTACGATTATAGATGATAAGGGCAAGCGTGCGGACAGGGATGAATATCCGCTGAAGGCAGTGCGTGAGGCGATTCTTAATGCATTGGTACATCGCGATTACAGTATTCACTCGGAAAACGTGCCTGTGCGTTTGGAAATATATCGTAATCGTCTGGAGATTATTTCCAGCGGTGGCTTATATGGCAAGCTGACGATTGATTCATTAGGCAAAGTGCGTCCGGATACACGTAACAGTGCTTTGGCAAATATTTTGGAGCTGATGCAGGTTACGGAAAACCGTTACAGCGGCATTCCGACTATTTATCACGAGCTGCAGAAGGCGCAGCTGCCACCGCCGGCTTTTTGTATCCGCCATGGCGAATTTGTAGTTACCTTCAAGAGCAAAATTTCTCAGGTTTATGATGCACCTTATGCAACTGTCAGCAGTGTGCAGGAGGAGCAGGAGCAATACAATGGACAGCGGGCATATAGCATAGAAGAACGCTTGATAGAGTTTTGCACAGTGCCGCGCTCCAGACAGGAGATTATTGAATTCCTGGGCTTTTCGCGCTATTATTCCATGTCAAAAATTGTGCAGCCGTTGATTGATGACGGCAAAATTGCTTTGACGCTGCCGGACAAGCCTAAAAGCTCCAAGCAAAGATATGTGAGAAGATAAGATGTTTTTAAATTAGTTAAGCGACCGTCTGACTAAAATCAGAAGCAAAATCTGGTTTTAGTTGGTCGGTTTTTATTTTCTGTAATTTTTTCACTAAACCGCTTGCGTGTATACCTAGTAGACACTGTATAATTAGATACATATTTTATTGATAGTTCTTTTTAATAAATGGAGGAATATAAATGAAACGTACTACTGTATATCCTTTTACTGCGATTGTAGGACAGGAGGAAATGAAGCTGTCCTTGATTTTAAATGTTATCAACCCGGCTTTAGGCGGTGTTTTGATTAAAGGTGAAAAGGGCACGGCCAAATCCACTGCTGTACGCGCTCTCGCCGAGCTGCTGCCGCCGATGGCGGCTGTGCACGGCTGTCGCTTCCACTGTGACCCGCACAGCAGCCAGCTGTGCGATGACTGCACTGCCAAGCTGCAGGCAGAGGGCACATTGCCGGAGGAAACCATCAACATGCGCGTGGTTGAGTTGCCTGTAAGTGCTACAGAGGACCGCGTTGTCGGCACATTGGATATTGAGCATGCGATTAAGCATGGTGAGAAAAAGTTTGAACCCGGTATTTTGGCGCAGGCCAACCGCAACATTTTATATGTAGATGAAATCAATCTGCTGGATGACCACGTTGTAGACGTGCTGCTGGATGCCGCTGCTATGGGCGTAAACACCGTTGAACGCGAGGGTGTTTCCTATTCCCACCCCGCACGCTTTGTGCTGGTTGGCACTATGAACCCCGAAGAGGGTGACATCCGCCCGCAGCTTTTGGACCGCTTTGGTCTGAGCGTTGTCGTTACCGGCGAGCATGACCCGCTGCAGCGCGTAGAGGTAATCAAACGCCGTCTGGCTTATGAAAACGATGCTGAGAGCTTCATTGCAGGCTATAAGGAAGCGCAGGAGGAGCTGGCGGAAAAAATTATTGCTGCCGGCAAGCTGCTGACGGAGGTAACTATTGATGACAAGCTGCTGGAAACTGTGGCCAAGCTTTCTGTTGAGCTGGGCGTAGACGGTCACCGTGCGGATATTACTGTGATCAAGACAGCGCTGACCTTGGCTGCCTTCAACGGCCGCAAGCAGGCTAACCTTGATGACCTGAAGGAAGCAGCTAAGCTGGTGCTGCCGCACCGTATGCGCCGCCGTCCGTTTGAAGAGGGCGAGCTTGATTGGAATAAGGTAGAAAGCTTTTTGGCTGCCGAAGCCTAAGGAGCGTTGACTATGCTTAAAAATAATCTTTATCCCTTTGCTGCGGTGGTGGGGCAGGAGGAGGCAAAAAAGGCCTTGCTCATTGCTCTGGTCAACCGCAGAGCAGGCGGCCTGCTCATAGGCGGTGCCAAGGGTACGGCAAAATCCGTGCTGGCCCGCAGTGTGCAGAGTTTGATTGGTGCGCAAAGGATGCTGACGTTGCCGCTGAATGTAACAGAGGATATGCTTTTTGGCAGCATTGACCTGGAGGCTGCCGTGAGCTTGGGCGAAAAACGCTTTTCACCGGGCATTCTGGCACGTGCTACGGATAATATTCTTTATATTGATGAAGCTAATCTGCTGCGTCAGGAGCTGCTGACTGCGGCATTGGATGCTAACAGCGCAGGTATAAATAATGTAGAGCGTGACGGTATCAGCTGCAGCCATGAGGTGCGCACGACCGTTATTGCTACGATGAATCCGGAGGAGGGCACTCTGCCCGGACATATTCTGGACCGCTTCGGTATGTACGCAGATATGCAGGCACTGCAGGATATCGGTCAGCGCGTGGAGGTTATCCAACGTGCCTTAGCATATAGTAACAATACCCTTGCGTTTTGTGAGCAGTATGCGGAAGAAACTGCTGCCCTGGCAGCGAAGGTTAAGGCAGCGCGTGAGCTGCTGCCGCAGGTTGAGGTGAGCGATGCGATGCTGATGCTTGCCGCTCAGCTGTGCTCGCAGGCCTTTTGTGCCGGCCATCGTGCGGAAATTTATCTGCTCGAGGCTGCGCGCGCTATCGCCGCCCTGGCGGGGCGCACTTACGTGCTGCCGAAGGACGTGGAGGAGGCAGCGCAGTTCGTGCTGCCGCACCGTATGCGCAAGCCGCCCGAGCAACAGCCCGAGGAGCAGGAGCAACAGGACGATAACCAAAACGAAGAAGAAAACGAGCAGGATAACGAAGATAATCCTGACGATGATAATAACGACGAGGACAACGAAGATAACCAGCTGCCGCCACCACCGCCATTGGATAACGGCGAGGACGACGAAGATGACGATGCTTCCGACGATGAGGACGAGGACGAGGAAAGCGACGAGGACGAGCAGCAGCAGGAGCGTAATGATAACAACTTGGCACCGGAGGAGCAGCTTGCAGATATTGACAAAAGCTTCCGCCTGCCGAAGATGCTGCTGGATTTGGGCAAGGATCGCAATGTGCGCCGCGGCAGCGGCAAGCGCAGCGTGACCAAGACTGACCTGAAGCAGGGACGTTATGTGCGTGCCGAACAGCCCAAGAGCAAGGTAACAGACCTGGCATTTGACGCTACTATCCGCGCGGCAGCGCCTTATCAGCGCCTGCGTGAGGATAACGGCTGTGCGCTGAACATCAAGGAAGAGGATTTACGCCAGAAGGTGCGCGAAAAACGCATCGGCAACACCTTCCTGTTTGCGGTGGATGCCAGCGGCTCCATGGGTGCACGTGAGCGTATGCGCGCCGTTAAGGGTGCCATTTTCTACATGCTGCAGGAGGCGTACCAAAAGCGTGACCGCGTAGGCATGATTGCCTTTCGTCGCGATAAGGCAGATATGCTGCTGCCGATTACACGTAGCGTGGACTTGGCGCAGAAGCGTCTGGCAGAAATGCCGACCGGTGGCAAAACGCCGCTGGCTGACGGACTGGCGCTGTCACTGCAGACGTTGGCAATGATGAACAAGCGTGACAGTGAGCTGGAGCCGCTTCTGATCGTTGTTACCGACGGACGCGCGAATGCCGTGCACGAGGGCGAAAAGGATCCTGTAGCAGCAGCAATCAGCATTGCTGAAAAAATCGCTAAGGCTAAAATTACTTCAGTAGTGATTGATACGGAAAGCGGTTTTATCAAGCTGGGCCTGGCAAAGAAGGTTGCCGCCGCCATGCAGGCCAATTATTATACGCTGCAGAAGCTGTCTAAGGAAAATATAATTCATATTGTAAGAAATTTGAATTAAAGATAAGAGTATAGTATACTAATAGGTATATTGAAATATAAAGGAGTGAAGTTTTCATGAAAAAGCTGATTGTTTTATTGATGACTTTATTTTGCTGTGCAACCGCTTTTGCTGCGGATGCAGACAAGAAGCCTGCAACTCAGGAGGGTATGAACTGGGAAATCAGCATGATGCCTAAACCGAGCGAAGAAGAACAGGAGCAGGCACGTTGGTCTATTGTTGTAGAAAATAACGTAGGTATTTATGCTTACGATATGGATTCTCTGACCTTCAGCAAGGTTACTAACGGCCTGCCCGATAAAAATATTATTTCCGTGCTGACGAAAACCGTTTTTACCGATAAGGATATGCTGAAAAAGCTCAATGAAAAATACAAGGCTTCTCTGACTAAAAAAGAGAAGGTGCAATACTGTGAAATCGTCATGACCTTTAACCTGCAGGATAAAACCTACGGTGTAGAGGTAATGGATGTTTATGGCAGCAAGAAAACTCTGCTGAGCCATCAGGCTAAGGAGCTGAAGTTTGTTCCGGTTCCGGCAGGCAGCTTTGCTGAGGCTATGCTGGAAGTCTGCCAACAGGCCGTAGCTGCTGATGCCCAAGCAGCAGCGAAATAATGCTGCGCCCCGATTTTACTCAGGCAAAAAACTATATATTACAACACAAACTCCTTAGTCTGCTTGCTATCTGTGTGATAGGCATTACTTTGACACTGGGCCTCAGGCATCTCTCCAACCAGTCTACGTCAAAAAAAGCAGTAATGAAACCTATTGTGCACACGCAGGTAGTGAGCAGACGACCATTGTATAAAATCATTAATCTTTTTGGACAGCTCAAGGCCAAGGCACAGATTGATATCGTCAATAAGTATGCCGGTATCGTCGATGAGATTAATGTGGATTTGGGCAGCAAGGTGCAGGCCGGAGATATCCTCCTGGTGCAGCATCTTGATGATGCCCGCGCCGAAATGCTCAAGGCCAAGGCACGCTATGCCGAGGCCGGAGCTAATGCGGCAACTACGGATGTGAGCTACAGCACCAGCCTTACTCGCTATGAGGCTGATTATAAGCTGGCGCAGGTCAACGCGGAGCGTTACCGCAAGTTGTATGCGCAGGGCGCTGTTTCCAAGTCTGAGCTGGACAGTATGGAGCAGACGCTGGCTAATAAAAAAGCGCAGTACGATGCTTTGGCGCAGCAGGAAAGCTATGATGGCACACCGTCGCAGGTCTACCGTCAGGAGCAGATTGCTGCCAGACGTGAGCAGGAGTACATTATTGCGCAAAACAAGTATCACGATCTGATTTTTAAGGCACCACGCGCAGGTATTATTACCTACCGCGATGCAGAAGTGGGTGGCTATGCGCCTGCAGGGAGCAGGCTGCTTACCCTTTTAGATGACAGTGGTTTTACAGTGGACTGCGATATTACAGAGGCCGAGGCTGCTTCTGTGACCGTTGGCACGCAGGTCGAGCTGAAGCTGGAGGCGATTGGCGAAATATGCCGGGGTACTGTTGTTTATGTGAGCCCTGTAAGAAGCAGGGAAACAAACAAGTTTACCCTCCGCATCAGGCTGGATGAGCCTGGCTCCAACGTAAAGGCAGGCTTGTTTGCCAAGGGTGAATTGCGTTTTCTGCAAAAGCCATCCACTATATATTTACCTAAAAATACCGTTCTCGAACGGGATGGCAAATATTTTGTCTATGTGCTGGGCAAGGGTAATAAGGCTCTGAAAAAGCCTGTTACTACCGGTGCAAGTAATAATGAAAGTATTGAAATAGTGCAGGGTGTGAAGATAGGCGAAACGGTTATCCTTGATAATCTTGCGCGTCTGCGTGACGGCATGGTGGTTGAGGTGGCCAAGGAGGAGGCGAAGTAATGAATATTACACGCTTTTCTATTAAACGGCCTATCGGTATCTGCATGATTTACATATTAGTCTGCGTCCTCGGTCTTATCAGCTTCTTTCGCATTGGCGTGGAGCTGCTGCCGGACGTGGACTCTAAATTTATCAGCGTAATTGTCAACTATCCGGGCGCCAGTACGGAATCCGTTGAACAGCAGGTGACGAAGCCGATTGAGGACGAGCTGTCCTCAATTTCGCACTTTAAGCAGGTGCGTTCCGCTACACGTCCCGGACGTGCGGAGATTTTTGTCGAGCTGGACAGTCAGGCCGATGCTGATATGGTGGCTATCGAGGCAACGAAAAAAGTCAGCCGTATCCGTAAGAATCTGCCGGAGGATATTGATGAGCCTGCAGTGCTCAAGCGTTCTTCAGAAGAATATCCGATTATCCAGATTGCAGCAACGTCTAAGGATAACCTGGACGATATTTTTGCCTTGGCAGACAGCAGCTTTAAGGAGCGCTTGCAGCAGGCAGCCGGCGTAGCTGATGTTGACGTTACCGGCGGTCGTACCAAGGAAGTCGCAATCGAAGTTGATAAGGATAAGCTCAATTATTACGGACTGACGCTGCAGGATATTATTACGGCGGTGCGCAAGGAAAACGTTATTGTTTCTTCCGGCTCCGTCTATACCGATGCTTTGGAAAAAACCGTGCGTCTGCAGGCGCAGTATAAGGCTCCGGAGGAGATTCAGCATCTGCAGCTTAAGGGTGCAGGCGGCAGATATATCGAGCTGGGGCAGGTGGCCAACGTGCAGGCCAAGGATAAGCGTGCCGTGGCCTATAGCCGTGTTGACGGCAACGAGGCGGTATCACTGGAGGTGTATAAGGCTAGCGGTGCCAATATCGTCGACACAGCAGATGGCGTGCTGCAGCAGCTGGAAACGCTGCGCAAGGATTACCCGGACTACGTTTTTACCGTTGTTTATGACCAGTCGCATTTCGTGCGCGATTCCCTAAGCAACACGCTTAAAACGCTACTGGAAGGCCTTGTTACTACCGGCTTTGTCTTGTATCTGTTCCTGCGTGGCTGGAAGTCCTCTATGGCAGTTATGATTGCCATTCCTACCTCGCTGATTGCAACCTTCTTCCTGATGTATTTGGCAGGCTTTACCTTCAATATGATGTCACTTATGGGTATGGCATTGTGTATTGGTATTCTTGTCGATGACTCCATTGTTGTGTTGGAGAATATCCATCGTTTTCTGGCGATGGGTAAAAGCGCTGACGTGGCGGCGGAGGAAGGACGTAATGAGATTGGCATGGCCGCAATCGCTATGACGCTTTGCGACGTGGTGGTATTTTTGCCTATTGCCTTTATGCAGAGTGCGACCGGCCAGTTCTTCAAGCAGTTTGGCATGACGATTGTTTTTGCTACACTGATGTCGCTGGTCGTTTCCTTTACGCTGACGCCGATGCTGGCTTCGCGCTTTTATAAAAACGGCGTGGAGGAGCCTAAGGGCAAGCTGTGGAGCAGACTGGATGACTTTGAAGCGCAGACGATTGCAAAGTATGATTTGCTACTGCGCAAATGCTTAGAAAAGCCGAAGAAGCTGGTGCTGGGAGTACTGGCAGCCTTCGCGGTGGCGGTGGCGCTGGTGCCGCTCGGTATCGTCGGCTCGGAGTACATGCCGCGTACCGACGAAAGCGCGATTCAGGTGAATATTGAGCTGCCTACGGGCTTTAACGCTGACCAAACCAACGAGGCCTTGCTGCTGTTTGAGGATTATTTGGCCAAGGTGCCGGAAATCGAGCATTATATGACTAATGTAACGACCACACAGAGCATGGGCAAGCTGGTTATCGCACTCAAAAGCAGCGATGAGCGCAGTAAGGATGTCTGGCAGGTAGCACAGGAGATTCGCAGCTTTGCCAAGCAGAATCTTGGCGAAATCAAGGTGCGCGTCAATGAGATTCAGTCATCCGTTACCGGTGTTTCCGGCGGCCGCAACCTTGTGCGTTCACCGGTACAGGTAGAGCTTAAGGGCAGTGATATGAACCAGCTTGTGGCTGATTCTGCCAAAGTGGAGCAGATTTTTGCTTCGACTGCAGGCCTGAAGGATATCAAAAATTCCTATGTTAAGGGCATGCCGGAGCTGAAGGTGACAGTAGACCGCGACAAGCTGAAATATTATCACGCGACAGTCAATGACGTGGCGCAGTCCTTTAACGCCGCTATTGGTGGACGCAGCGCCGGCGTGCTGGCGAACGATGTGCAAAACCATGGCAATGACACCGATATTGCAGTACGTTTTGCCGGTGGCAGTGGCTATGATATCGAAGATGTACGCGCTATTCCCGTGCAGACAGGCAGAGGAAGCGTCTTTCTTGGCGACCTTGCCGACGTAGAAGAGGGTGTAGGCCCAATTACAATCCGTCGCGTGAACAAGGAGCGCATAATCAACATCCAGTGTAACCTGACGGACAGGCCACTGAACGAGGTGGTCAAGGAGCTGACGCAGAAGCTAAATGCTGCAGGCCTCAAGAGTACCTATGAGTTTTCCGGCCAGGCGACCACGATGAACGATTCCTTTGCCGAAATGGCTATGGCATTGTTGCTGTCATTGCTGTTGATTTATCTGCTGCTGGCAGTGCTTTATGAATCGGTATTCACGCCGTTCATCCGTATGTTTTCGTTGCCGCTGGGCATCATCGGTGCAATCTTCTGCCTGCTTTTGACGCATAACACCATCAACCTGTATTCTCTCATCGGCATCTTGGTTATGGACGGTCTGGTAGCGAAAAACGGCACGCTGCTTTTGGATTATACGCTGACGCTGATGCATGAAGGCATGACGGCGAAGGCAGCGGTAATTGAAGCAGGCAAAACTCGTCTGAAGCCTATCTTTATGACAGCACTGACGATGGTGGTGGGTATGCTGCCGACGGCGCTGTCGCTGAGCGCAGGCTCGGAAACGCGCGTGAGCATGGCGTGGGTTATCATCGGCGGTATGATAACATCAACGGTGTTTACGCTGTTGGTGCTGCCGATACTGTTTTTGTGGCTGAAAGAAAAATTTCCTAGTAGAATTTAGTTTAATAATAAGAATAGATATTGAATACATAAGACTTGTGTAGTATACTATAGACATATAAAAAGAGAGATTCCTAAAGCAAAATATAACTTTGCAAAGAAGCTTTCTATATAATATCAGAGGAGTAACTTGCGCCTTTGATGATTATAAAAGCAAGGGCGTTTTTTTCATAGCTATATTGCCGTATAGCTTGTAAATCTGCTTGATGCGCTTGGTAGCCCGTGGCCATGCAAGAATGGGCGGGGGAAGAGTGGTCAAAATATATTTTTGAGGAGTATGAGTAAACATGAAGAGTAATTTTTCCAAGGGTTTATTGCTGACGGCCCTTATTACCGGTAGTGTAATATGGGGGGATACAAACGTATTTGCTGAAGAGCTGCAGGAGTATACGCTGGACCAGATGGTTGTAACGGCGCAAAGAATGGAAACTAGGGAACTGGAGACACCAGCAGCTGTTACCGTTATTACCGAAAAAGATATCAAAAATAGTGGTGCTAAAACTGTTTTCGATGCTCTTTCTTTCACTACAGGTACAACAAATTTCTCTTATGGTCCTGGTGGTCTTGATTATGGTGCAATGGATAGCCGTGTTAACTTAAGAGGTTTTGAAAGAGGCGCGTTGATTCTTGTTAATGGTGCTCCTATCAATTTAAATAGCAAAAACAGTCTTGATGGTATTATGACTGATAATGTTGAGAAAATTGAGATTTTAAAAGGTGCAAGTTCTGTTCTCTATGGTGCAGAGGCTTTTGGTGGTGTTGTTAATATCATTACTAAAAAAGGTGGAGCTGAAAAACTTAGAGCAAGTGTAACAGCAGGTAACATTGGTTATCGTAAATATGCAGCTTCCTATACCAGTGATAAGGCATCTTTCTCCTATAGCAAGCAGTTCTTTGGCGCGCAGGAAAGAACTTCTCCTAATCGTGAAGATCGTGGATATTACAATGATAGAAGCAAAGGTAATAAAGCTAATTATGCTTTAAGCTTGAACCTTACAGATAAGTTGAATGCAAGCTTTATGCGTTCGGAAGCGGATTCCACCTATGGACAAGTAACCTATAATAAATCAACTGTTGCAGCTAATGCTGCTGCAACTAAAGATTATCATTATAAGGATAATAAAGATAGTCTTTCTGTAACATATGATGATAAAGATTCTGGATTTAAATCTATTTTCTTTTTCAATGATAGAGATTTGTATGGTGAAACCAGAAATAGATCGACATATAAATATACTGAAAATGCTAGTAACTACAAAGCATATAACGTTGGTTTAGATACTCAGAAGGTATGGAATTTAAGAAATGACAAAGATAGCTTACTGGCAGGTATTTTGGTAAGTAGAGATAAATATAAAGGAACATCTGCCGCAAATAACGATGTTATTGCTGATAGAGAAAACTATGCTTTATATGCGCAATATACATACCAAGCTACTGATAAATTAAAAACTGTCTTTGGTATTCGTGAACAGATTATTGAAGATATGGTAAAAGATCAAAAGGTATTCTTACCACAATTCCAAGCATTATATAAAGTGGAAGATAATAGTTCTTGGTATATGAATATTGGTAGAGCATTCCAAATGCCTGCCTTGTCTGATACTTTTAAGAAGAGTGGCGCTATGTATCAGCAGGTTAGCGGTAAGAATTTAAAACCGCAAGATGGTTGGAACTATGAGACCGGTTATAAAATCATCAACGATAACAATTCTTGGAAATTCTCTTTATATTATATGGATTTCAAGAATATGTTTGGCTGGGAAAAAGAAAATGGTCAAGATATTAGAGTAAATAAAGGTAAGTTTAAAAATGTTGGCTTTGAAGCTGACTACACCTCTATTTTGAGCGATAAATTCAAAGCAAATGTAGGTTTTAGCTGGTCTAATCCTAAAAATCAAGCAACAAGCAGCTCTCAATGGGAACAAACTTATCCCAAGATTCAATTTAATACAGGCGTTAATTATACTGTGGGTAAATGGGATTCTAGCCTGGCTTTAAATTGGCTTACTAAGAGATTGAAAAACCGTGATGGTGGCACCAATCCTGATTTAATTAATTTAAATGCAGTAGTAAATTACAATATGGATGAGAACAATTATTTCACTCTTAATATGAACAATATCCTTGATCGCCATAATGTAATAACAAATGGTAGTTTTGAGTATTGGGATTTACCATATAACTGGACTATTAGTTACAACCACACATTCTAAATTTAATGAAAAAGGTGGCGCTTAAATGCGTCACCTTTTTAAAAATAGCTTTATTTAAAAACACCGCCAATATTTGCCGGTAAAGTAATATTTATTTAAATTTGAAAGGGAAACCATGTATCGCTTAATCCTTATGCTTGTTATAGCCTGTATTCTTTCCGGATGCACAACAGAAAACTTTGGCCAATCTGCGAAGTTTGCAGGCAAAGATAACGCAATCGTTGTAACGGACGATACCGGTTATCAGGTAAAACTAAAGAAGAAGCCGGAAAAAATTATGACCAACAATATTTATCTTGATAACATCCTTTTGGGATTAGTGGAGCCTGAAAAAATGCTGTCTGTATCTAAAAATATGGATAACTCGGCAAAATCGTTTGGCAATATGGTAAGTTCATTGGTCGAAAATAAGATTACAAATCCGGGATTGGAAGCAGTTCTGGCTTTAAAGCCGGATATATTCATTGTTAATGAGGTAATTGGTGCAGATAAAATTCAGTCTTATCGTGATATGGGTATACCTGTTTATGTTGTAAGGCTGTCTACAAATATAGAAGAAGTCAAAAATGAAATTATCAAGCTTTCCCGGCTAGTAGGTGAAGAGCAGCGTGGTAAGATTTTAGTCAAAAAAATGAACGATAAGCTGGAGAGAATCGAACGCAATATACCACAAGAGCTTCATTACAGTAAAAGTACTGTTCTTGTATCAGCAAATTACGCGTCCTATGGAGGCAAGGGTTGCATGTATGATGATATCTGCAAGCATGCCAAGATAAGAAACGGTATTGCGGATTTGGGAATGAATACCGGACAGACAGTCAATAAAGAGGTCATGATAGAAATAAATCCGGATTTTTTCTTTCTTGCAAAGCCATGGAAGGATAATAAGGCTAAGGATGAGAAATTGCTGGGTGAGTTTTTAGCTGATAAGAGCTTAGAAAATTTGCGGGCGGTAAAAAACGGGAATGTAGCTCTGCTTGATGAAAAATACATTTTTATCAGTCATCAGAATTGCGTATGGTCGGTGCAGAAGCTGGCACATCTGGTTTATGGTGACTGTGTTGTTTTAGAGCCGGAGGAGTTTTTGAAAGGTTTTTGACAATTAAGAAGCCATTTGCGTTTATCTATACTAGTTCTAATCAAATAATCAACTTGGCGGCGCGCTTGCGCCGCCTTTTAATATACCATCAAAATAAAAGCGAATTTTCAGAAAAAATTGCTTAACTATTGTAACCTTCTCTGCTAATATAATAAGCACAAAGACTAGTCAGAAAAATCAGAAGAAAGGCTATAGAAAATAAATGGTAAAAGTAAAGCAAGATTTATTGAATTCCATTAAAGAATTTACTCTTATGGATGACCCGTTTATGACCAAGGTTTTTGAAGATGACATAGAGCGCACGCGCTAGCGTAAAGTTTTTGTAGGAAAAACGGG
>NZ_GL830899.1 GCF_000188175.1 Phascolarctobacterium succinatutens YIT 12067
ATACGGGATGTTTTCCGTGTGCGAAGTTTGAGATATTTCGCTGTATAATGTGGCGATGACGCTGATGCCCGGTGCTGCCAGCCTGTACTTCGGCAGCGGTTTTGTGGCGGAGCGCGGCAACAACTGGCTGACGGGTGCCAACGCCAACTACAATATTTATGCGACGAAGGAAGGACGCTATCTTGCGGTGGGCTGCCTGGAGAAGAAGTTCTGGAGCAACCTGTGCGCTGTGCTGCAGCGCCCCGATATGACGGACCTGATAGATGATGATGCTAACCACGACTACTTAAAGCAGCAGCTGTCGCTGGAATTTGCCAAACACACGCTGCCCGAATGGGAGCAGCTGCTGGCGGGCAAGGATACCTGCGTAACGCCGGTGCTGGATTTTGCCGAGGCGGTGGCTGCGGAGCAGACCAAGGCCAACGAGATGGTGCTGAACGTAGAGGACGCAGAGCTTGGCAGCTATCGGCAGCTGGGCTTTGCCATGAAGCTGAGCAAAACGCCGGCCGCGCTGCGGAAGCGTGCGCCGCGTCTGGGCGAGGATACGCAGCTGGTGCTGTCGCAGGCTATTGCCGATGAAAAACTGCTGGCGGAAGCATTGCAGAGCAAATAAAAAATGACCTCCTGAATTTTCAGGAGGTCTGATTTTTTGGTAAGCTTTAAAGTTTTTGTGAGCTTATTTTTCTACACGGCCGGGATATGCTTTGAGTGCTTCGCCCAGAATGTAGATAGCGCGCTCCAGATCCTCGCTCTTTAATACATAAGCAAGGCGTGCTTCATTGACGCCACTGCCGGGGGTGTTGTAGAAGCCGTTGCCGGGAGCAAACATAACGGTTTCGCCGTCGATAGCGAAGTTTTCCAGAGTCCAGATAGCAAATTTTTCTGCATCGTCAACAGGCATGTTAACCATGATGTAGAAAGCGCCCTTCGGGTCGGAAGCCTTCACGCCGGGGAGCTTCTTCAAAGCTGCCACGATGGTGTCGCGGCGGTTTTTGTATTCCTTGTTAACCTCTTCCAGATAGCTTGCCGGAGTGGTGTACAGAGCTGCTGCACCGACCTGCTCCAGAATCGGGCTGCACAGACGAGCCTGGCAGCATTTGATAACCTGCTTGCTGAGCTCTTTGTTTTTGCTGATGATGCAGCCGATGCGCGCACCGCAGGCGCTGTAGCGTTTGGAAACGGAATCGATGATGATCAGGTTGTCGTCTAATTCGGGCATGGTGCCGAAGCTGTGATATGCTCCGTCATAAACGAATTCACGGTATACTTCGTCAGCGATTAAAGCCAGGTTATGCTTGCGCACGATGCGGGAAATCATATCCTGTTCTTCTTCGGTATAAACTACGCCGGTAGGATTGCCGGGGTTGGTGAGCAGAATTGCTTTGGTTTTCGGAGTAATGTGCTTTTCAATTTCTTCTTCGCTGGGCAGGTGGTAACCGTTTTCTACGCTGGTAGGAACAGCGTTGATTTTAGCGCCGAACTCCTTGCAGAAGGTGGTGTAGTTAGCGTAGAAGGGTTCGAAAACCATGATTTCGTCGCCGGGGTCGCACAGAGCCATAACTGCGAAAATCAGGGCCTCGCTGCCGCCGTTGGTAACGAAAATATCTTCAATAGCATAATCCATGCCTTTTTCTGCATAATATTTCTGTATAGCCTTCAGAAGGAACATTTCGCCCTTGGAATTGCTGTAGGCGATTACCGGTGCCTGGAATTCACGCACACTGTCCATGAATTGTGCCGGAGTGGCAATATCAGGCTGGCCGATGTTCAGATGATAAACCTTTTTACCTGCAGCCTTGGCTGCGTCAGCATACGGGGACAGCTTTCTGATAGGAGATGCTGTCAGGCTTTGAATACGTTGAGAAAGTATCATGAAAAAAACTCCTTGCTATTATTTATTGTTTGGGGCAGTTGTAACTGCTTTGTTTATTATAGCACAGATTTTGCCGAGATTGTATATAGTAAAATATTAATACTGTATACATTTGACTTTTTGACGCAAGCACTTTTTGAAGAAGCAGTTTGGCAAATGGTTGTCGTTTGCAGAATGCTTTTGCATAAATATTAAAAAAATGCTATAATAGGAACGTTATTTTTAATTTTTTGAAGGAGTGATTGTCCCCTATGCAAACAACGCAAGCAAAAAATCAGACCGGCGGCATCCTCGGCCTGATTGAACGCGTCGGCAACAAAATCCCCGATATCACGATTTTGTTCATCGGTGCGTTTATCATCTGCTGCATTATGTCAGCAATTCTTTCGACGATGCACTTTGGTTATGTGCATCCCACTACCGGCAAGGAAATCGTAGTCAACAATATGTTGAGCGGCAAAAACCTTGTTGCACTGTTAAGCAAGATGGTTACCAACTATTCCGGCTTCCCGCCGCTGGGCATGGTAATCGTTGCTACCCTGGGTATCGGTATTGCTGACGGCTCCGGCTACATTAATACTGCGCTGAAAAAAATTCTCGCTGTTACGCCTAAGTTTTTGATTACCCCGATTATTATTCTCGTCGGTATGCTGAGCCATCTCGGTCCCGATACCGGCTATGTAATCATCATCCCGGTTGCGGCTTACATGTATTATGCGAGCGGCAAGCATCCGCTGGCAGGTATCGGCGCATCCTTCGCAGGCATTGCCGGTGCCTTCGCTGCCAACTATACTCCGTCCGCAATTGACCCGGTTATTCAGGGCTTCACCCAGAGCGCTGCGCAGATTATCGACCCGTCTTATCAGGTTAACGTACTGTGCAACTATTTCTACGCCTTCGGTGCGACCTTCCTCGTAATCCCCAGCTGCTGGTGGGTGACGGAAAAAATTGTTGAGCCTTGGCTATGGAAAAACTGCCCGCTCGATGATGATATCGAGGTAGGCGAGGACGGCAACACCGCCGTAACTCCCAAAGAAAACCGTGCCTTCTACGCTGCTACCGGCCTTTTGATCGTGATGGTTGCGCTGCTCGTTTACCTGCTGCTGCCTGCCGATTCCATCTTCCGCGATGACAAGGGTATGCTGGCAAGCTTCAAGGCGCCGATTATGCAGTCCATCGTTTCTCTGCTGTTTGTTTTCACCGGCGCTGTCGGTCTGACCTACGGCGTAATGGTAGAAAAATTCAAATCTCCGAAGGATGTTACCACTGCGATGGAGGATATCACCAAAACTCTGGTGCAGCTGATTGTATTCTACTTCTTCGCTGCGCAGTTCCTCTATGCCTTCGGTGCTTCCAACATGGGCGCGCTGATTGCGATTGCCGGTGCCGAGTTCCTGAAGTCCCTGGCATTGCCGCCGCAGGTAACTATTTTCGGCATCATCATCTTCGTTGCGATGCTGAACCTGATTATTACCTCTGCTTCCGCTAAGTGGGCAATTCTGGCACCTATCTTCGTACCGATGCTGATGGCTGTAGGTATTGCGCCGGAGCTGACTCAGGTTGCCTTCCGCGTTAGTGACTCTGCGGTTAACGTTGTAACCCCGATGTTTGCGTTCTACCCGCTGATTATCCTCTACTGCCAGAAGTACGTGAAGAGCGCCGGTATCGGTACACTGAGCTCACTGATGCTGCCGTATACTATTACGTTACTCGTCACCCTGACTATTATGCTGTATGCTTTCTGGTTTATGTGCACTAGTCAACAAATTTTAGACACAAA
>NZ_GL830900.1:0-23746 GCF_000188175.1 Phascolarctobacterium succinatutens YIT 12067
CCGTTTTTCCTACAAAAACTTTACGCTAGCTGCGCTGCTTTCTTGTTGTCATCAAGCATGAAGTTCATAAACCTGTTATTCATCATGCAAAGGCTGCGTATGACCTGCTTGATTTCACTTTCTTGACTTGCTTCTTTTGTTTGCATTAATTCAACTTCCTTCTTAACAAAAAATGCCCTATGTACTACTTCAATAATACACAAGGCATTCTCAATGACGCTGCGACGACCGTACTCCAGGCAGGCGTACAAAATCTTACGGTCTTATATTATCAGATAATTGCGATAATATCAAGAATAGTGTGAAAATTCTCTAATCACTAAGGTCATCCTTCAAGCTCTATGTTTATTTCTTTCAGTTATGAAAGAAGTTGAATTAACCCAAAGTATCAAAAAACAAAATCCCCCGCAGGGACCTCTGCGGTGGATTTGTGCATCCTAAAGTATTCAAAGCATACAGCTGCTCTATTCACTTCTTCACAGCCAAGCTGCGGATGGAAACATTCACGTTATTCACCTTCATAGCTGTCATATACTCAATTTTTTCCTTAATCTTCGCCTGGAACTGCTTGGTAACGGCAAAGAGCTTGACGCCGTAATACAGCACAACCTCTACGCTGATAACAATGCCCTTGCTGTTGTCGCTGCGGCGGCGCACCTTAATCGATGTGATGCGCTCCACGCCCTCCAGCTTGCGCCCGATAATTTTGATGATATCCTCCAGCGCACTGTCGGAAATCAGCAGCTTGCCGTAAAAGCTGAACGAAGGACGCACGATAGAACGGTCCGCATCCTTCTCCTGCTTGCGCTGGCTGGAAAAAATATTATAGGGCAAATCGGCAAAATAGCCTGTGAAATGAGGCTTCAGCTCAATCGTCGGCACCGGCACGATATGCTTGCCCTCCTGCAGACGCGCATGACGGGCCTTCTTGATTTCGGCCTTGCTGGCAATCTGGTTGATATACACCGTCTTGACCGGCTTATCCAGCTTCAGCCTGCCTATAATCTTGTTGATCATATTGTCCGAGGTAGCAATAATCAGCAGACGATGAATGTTGTTGGTCGCCAGCGCCTCACGCACCGCCTGCGCGTGTCCTTCGTCAGTGAAGATGGCACGCTTTACGGCCTGTATTCTGTTGTCTTCGTTCTTGGCGGAGGTGCCTGCCAGGATTTTGGTACCCTTAATCAGCAGGCCGTCGTCAATAATAGCGTCACAACGGTTGTCAAAGGCCACGCCGATGGCATGGTGGCTCTTGCCTGTGCCGCTGGGTCCTACAAAAGCAACTACTTCCATTCTATTACACCCTTAACATCATCATATTGCACCTGCCAGATTCCCAGCTTTGTGGGGAAACGGTCAGGGATTCCGTGAAAGTCACTGCCGCCGCTCACCAGCAGTCCATGCTCCTTCGCCAGCGCCAGCCAATGGGCCTGCGCCCGTGCATCCGCGCTGGGGTGCCACACCTCGATGCCGTCAAAAGGCTCTGCAGCAAGCAATCGCTCGGGCAGAGTTTTATCCACCAGCTCCGAGGGATGTGCCAGCACAGCGATACCGCCTGCCTCGTGAATCAGCGCCACTGCCTCATGCGGAGAAAGCTTGGGCTGCGGCACATACGCCGGTCCGCCGCGGTGCAGCAGTGCGTCGAAAACCTCCTGCACGGTAGCAAAATAGCCCTTGGCCACCAGTGCCTTGGCCACATGCGGACGGCCCACTGCCCTGTTCTTGGGGTCGCAGGCCTCTACCTCCACATGGTAGCCTAACTTTTCCAGCTTCTCCAGCATGGCATATAAACGGTGCTCGCGCGCATAGCGCATTTCGTCCATTTTATTATGCAGCGCTTCACAGTCCATGGAAACGTGATAACCTAAAATATGCACGGCATCATCCTCGTACTGCGTTCCCAGCTCCACGCCGGTGAGGACGCGGATGCGTCCGCCGTAGCGTTTCGCCGCCTCGCACGCCTCTGCCATACCATTCCACGAATCATGGTCGGTGATGGCGATTACGCCTATGCCTTTAGCCACGGCCTCGTCCACTAGCATGGTCGGCGTGTAGCGTCCGTCGCTGAAGGTGCTGTGCAAATGTAAATCAACAAGCTGTGCAGCCATTACAGCATACCTGCCAGCTTGATAAGCGTCATAGTGCCAAAGGCAGTACCGCCCTTAACCTTGAAGCCCTCCGTCTTGGTAGCGGTGGAGGTGCCGCCGATATCCAGATGCGCCCACGGAATATCCTTGTCGACGAATTCACCGATGAACAGACCGCCGGTGATGCAGCCTCCGGCACGTCCTGCGCTGTTGAGCAGGTCCGCAACGTCGCTCTTGATGGCCTCCTTGCATTCGGGCAAAGAAGGCAGCTGCCAGTAGTTTTCACCGGCCATGCGTCCTGCCAGCTTAATCTGCTCCACCAGCTCGTCATCATTGGCCACAATACCGCTGGTTTCGTTGCCCAGAGCGATAATTACCGCACCGGTCAGCGTTGCTATATCAACAACCTTCTTTGCTCCCATTTGGCAGGCATACCAGACTGCGTCCGCCAGTACCATGCGTCCTTCAGCATCGGTGGAAACAACCTCGATGGTCTTGCCGTTGGCTGCACGTACGATATCGCCGGGGCGTTGCGCCTTGCCGTCAGGCATATTCTCCGCGCAGGCCAACACGCCGATAACGTTGCATTTCAGGCCCAAACGTGCGATGGCACGCATAGCGCCGAGCACAGCGCCCGCACCTGTCATATCGTCCTTCATCTCGCCCATGTTGTCATCAGGCTTAATGGAAATACCGCCGCTGTCGAAGGTGATGCCCTTGCCTACGAAGGCTGTATATGGAGCGTCACCGTTGCCGTTGTAGCGCAAGGCAACGAGGCACGGAGGGTTATGACTGCCCTGACCTACTGCCAGCAGTGCATGCATGCCTCTTGCTTCCATCAAGGTTTCGTCCATAATGGTAATTTCCAACGGCAATTCCTGCCCCAGCTTCAGGGCATCTTCGGCCATGGTCTGCGGTGTTACCACGTTGCCCGGGTTATTCACTAAATCGCGCGCATAGCACACTGCTTCAGCAGAGATTTCCGCAGCGGTAATGATTGCCGCTGCCTCCGGCACAGCGCTCAGCACGGCAGCCTCGCACAGCGGTGCCTGCTTTGCTTCGCTCTTGAAGCGGTTGAAGGTGTACGCGCCGAGGTACAGGCCTTCGACGAGCGCTTGCAGGTTTTTGCTGCGTTCGGCGTTCAGCAGGATAGGCGCAGCCAGTACAGCCTTTTGCGCCTTAGCCTTATGCAAAGCGCGGGCAGCAGCGCCGGCAGCCTTACGGAAATTGTTCGGCTTACAATCCTTGCCTTCGCCGCAGCCTGCCAAAAGCAGTGTCAGCAGACCTTCACCCTGCGGCAGCACCAGTGTGGTTACGCTGCCTGCGTCATAAATATCATCGTGCTGCGCGGTGTACGCAATTGCCGCCTTGGCTGCTGCCTCCGGCAGCTCCAGCTTGTCGATAGCCGCCGCACATTCCTTGCACAGAAAGAGGACAATACTGTCCGCGTCATTATAGGCTGCAGCGTTGAACTCCGCTGCGGTACATTGAATTTGGTTTAACATTTCCTGAACTCTCCTATCATTATTTATATTCTATTGCAGTCTGCAATTCGTTAAGCATCGTATTGCCGCTGGAGCGCTGCAACGACAAATCGCTCACCAGCACCTTCATCTCGCGCATCAGGCGGCCCTTGGAAAAATAAGAGCCCAGCGCATGAATCGTGTATGGTGTCTGGTTGATATTGCCGATATACATCAGGCAATGGCCATCCATATAAAGTGCTGCACCCGGCATCAGCCTGCTGATAACAGCGGCACGTTCCTGTGAACTGCCGCTCAGCTTTTTCTTCGTGCCTGCGGTCAGCTCCTGCTGGTCGGCGTTACGCGGCAGCACAATGCCTACAGTGCGGTAAGCATTGAACACCAGGCTCGAGCAGTCCACGCTGTTCTTCAAACCGCCCCAGCCATAAGGCTTGCCGTAAAATTTGAAGGCGGAGCTCAGCAGATTATTGCTGGTATAGGGCAAATAACCGTAATGCACGGCAGAGGCAGCCTTCGGCACCAGCAGCTTCTGCTTCTGCAGCAGGCCTGCTTTAGTGCGCACCGGAGCAAGCACCGTATAGGTATCGCTCTGCACACTGTCAACCGGCAGGCGCGAACCCTGCTGATAAAGTACCTGCTCGCCGTCCGTTTTCAGGTTATATTCCGCATCGGTAACAACCAGGAACTTCTGCGGCTTTACAAAGCTGCTCCAGGTGTTCTTATCGGTCATAGCTACATTATACTTGCTCACCCAACCGCTGTAATTTACTGCCTGCACGTAGTAAAAATAACCGTTGGCACTGGTGTGCAGCACAGCTACAGGCTCGCCGGGGTCCAGCATAGTTTCCTGCAGCGCGTCAAAATCCCTGTCGCCCGCGTAATAATACAGGCCCTCGCCCGTAGGCAGCGCACGCACCGCAGTACGGCGCACCGTCACTGCATATTGCACGCCCACGCTTTTGGGAATAGCACTGACATTGCTCTGCTTGCGCAGGATATTCTTATAGTTTTCGCTCACCTTGTTGCCATGCAGATACAGGTCATCGTCAAGAATAGAATAATCCATAATCCTCGTTTTGAGCGCATCACCGCTCATCGTCGCAGGATAATTGGCTAGGTCAGGCATACTGCGGGAAGCAGCACGCACCTTGGCGTTGAAGGCTGCCACACCCTTCGCATCCAGAATAACCGTATCACCGCTCTTGTTCTGCTCCGTCCAGTGCGACGGGTTCACCAGCGGCGGATAATTGGTAATGCCTGCAGCCGAAGCACCCAAGGGCAGCAGCAATCCGCAAACAAAGGCAGCTGTATATAAAAGCTTTGCTAATCGCAATTTAGTTCCTCCCTCCTGCAGCATTTTGCTTACTGCAAGTCATGCAAAATACTTGTAGTATTATTATATTCTTTAGGCAGAAGAAAAATCCTGCTTTAATATATGAAAAAAGCTGATGTAAGCGTTGGCCTACATCAGCGTAGAAGCGATATTTTATTTCTGCAGATCCTTGGCATTGCCCGGTTTGATTTTGCTTTCGGTGCCTGTGAGCAGGCGATGGATATTTTCCTTGTGGCGCAAAACTACAAAGAAAGCGGCAACCACGGAAAAAATCACATAGGCAGAGGGATAACCCAGATACCATGCCAGCGGCGGCGTAAAGATGGCAGCCATAATGGAGCCAAGCGATACATAGCGCGTCAAAAGCACGCACACCAGCCAGATACCGAAGCTTGCCACCGCAACCTTAGGCATCATAAAAATCAACAAGCCCAGTGCGGTTGCAACGCCCTTGCCACCCTTAAAGCCCAGAAAAAGCGAATAATTATGTCCCAAAAGCGCGCCCAAAGCCGTAACCACATCCAGCAGAGGATTGTTGAAAAAATAGCTCATAATACCAACCGCAAGAATACCCTTGAAGGCATCGGCAATCAGCACCAGCACCGCAGTCTTGGGACCGACGATACGGAAAACGTTCGTCGTGCCGATATTCTTGCTGCCGTAATTACGGATATCAATACCGTGAAAGGCCTGCACCAGCCACAAGCCGCTGGGAACAGAGCCGCAGACATGACCGAGCACAAAGCCCAGCAGAAAATGTAATATACCCACCTCATTGAACATAACAAATCACCTGACTTTTATTTATTCATCCTCGTTCTTGCCACGGATAATCATCTGAATCGGTGTGCCTTCAAAGCCAAAGGCCTCACGCAGCTTGTTCTCCAGATAACGCTGATAGGAGAAATGCATGATTTCCGGTTCGTTGACAAAGATAACAAAGGTTGGCGGTTTGATTTTGACCTGTGTAACATAAAGAATCTTAAGACGCTTACCTTTCTCGGTCGGCGGCGGATTGATAGCCACAGCGTCCTCGATAACCTGGTTGAGAATACTGGTAGCGATACGCATAGCGTTCTGCTCGGCAACATAGGAGATAACCTCCGGCAGACGGTGAATACGCTGCTTGGTAACGGCAGAAACGAAAACTACCGGCGCATACTGCAGGAAAACAAGCTCCTTGCGCAGAGTTTCGGTGTAACGCAGAGTGGAGGAATTGTCCTTCTCGTACAAATCCCACTTGTTGACAACCAGAATAACAGCCTTGCCTGCCTCATGAGCATAGCCGACGATACGTTTATCCTGCTCGGTAACACCCTCAACGGCATCAAAAACCATCAGCACAACGTCACTGCGGTCAACCGCGCGCAGAGAACGCATAACGCTGTATTTTTCAATCGGTTCGTCAACCTTAGCCTTGCGGCGCATGCCTGCTGTATCAATGAACAGGTACTTCTGACCGTTGCGTACTACCGGAGTATCAATCGCATCACGGGTAGTGCCTGCAATATCACTGACGATAGAACGCTCCTCGCCTACCAGTGCGTTGAAAATAGAGGACTTGCCCACGTTAGGACGGCCAATCAAAGCAACCTTGATTTCGTCCTCCTCCTCCAGGTCGCCTGCCATCTTATCGGACGGGAACTTGGCAACAACGGCATCCAGCAAATCACCCAGGCCCAAATGGTTGGACGCGGAAACAGCAATCGGGTCACCGATACCCAGATTATAGAATTCAAAGGTATTCATCTCCTGCTTCGGAGAATCCGCCTTATTAACAGCCAGAACAATCGGCTTCTTGGACTGACGCAGCAGACGGGCAACATCAGCATCCTCAGTAGTAATGCCTGCACGCGCATCGCAGACGAACAGAATAACGTCCGCCTCCTTAATCGCAATCTGTGCCTGCTGACGGATAGAAACAGCAATAGCATCGGCATTCATGATTTCGATACCGCCGGTATCAACCATCATAAACTCGTGGTCCAGCCATTCGGCGGTAGCATACAGACGGTCGCGGGTAACGCCCGGTGTATCCTCAACAATGGAAATCCTGCTGTTGGCAAAAATATTAAAAAGAGTAGATTTGCCCACGTTAGGACGTCCAACTATAGCAACTATCGGTTTAGCCATAATCAAATCTCCTTCATCATAATAAATTTTTTAATAAGTGTCTATCATAGAAATGTAAAATTTTTTGTATATTTATGGGGCATCCCCCTTCCGTCAGTTCGCTACGCTCACTGACACCTTCCCCAAGGGGCAGGCAAGAAGGATAGCTTTCAATTGGCCTTCATTAGTATGTTCTTGCTTCCCCCTTGGGGGACAAGGTGAATTGCCCGAAGGGCAAGAGAGGGCGCCCTGGGGCGACTGTCGCGTCAGCGACTAAAGGGGGTAACACAGATGGAGTGCTATAACGCACACCTCAATGGTCGATGCCGTTACGAGAGCTAATTCCCTTATGGAAGTAATGCTTAACCTCGCTCATATCCGTAACAAGATCAGCAATTTTAATAAGCTCTTCCGGTGCACCTCTACCAGTAGTAATAACCTCAACGTTATTTTTATGCTCACGCAGAAAATCAACAACCTCCTGCGTCGGCAGCATTTGGGTAGCAAGCACAATATTCAGCTCATCAAGAATAATAACGTCCGCAGCGTGCGAGCTGATAGCTTCCTTCGCCTCTTCCCAGCCGTCACGGCACATCTTCAAATCAACAGGATCGGGATTATGGAAATTAACAAAGGCGTCGCGTCCCACCTGCCGCAGCGTAAACCAGGGCAGATTCTTTGCAGCCCGCGCCTCGCCGTACTCAGGATCATCCTTCAAAAATGAAAGCATCAGAGTCTTCATACCATAACCGGAGGCACGCAGCGCTACGCCTAAAGCGGCAGTAGTCTTACCCTTGCCTGTACCTGTATAAACCTGCAGCATACGCCTCACCTATCTTTCCAATAATAAATGCAGTAGCTCTTTCGCACCCTTAGCAATTTCCACCTTACCGGGGTAACGCTCCTTGAACTGCGCCAGCGACATATCATCCAAAAACAGCTTATCGTTATTCAAAACCACATCCGGCAGAATAATCTTCTTCTCCTGAACGTTCGCCAAGATATCGCTGCCCGTCAAAAGACCGGTAACATTCACCTTGCCGCCGAAAAAGCTGTTAGGAACAGGCACAAAACGATGCTCCGAACCGAACTGGCTGTTCAGCTTCGCCATCAAAGGCTCCAGCACACGGTAAGCACCCTCACCCACGGGAATCACCGCAGGCTCTGCAGGATGAAAGCTTTGCATCTGCGCTAAGGCCTCGTCCCACTCCAGCATAAAGTTGGCAGTAAGGCCGATGCCGTTTTCCAGCTGCGGGAAGCCGTCATACCATTCGGTAGGAGGAAAGGGCTTTTCCGCCAGCAGATAAAATTCATCACCCAAGTAGATAAACGTCTTGCCTGTTTCCTTACGGCAGCGCTCCTGCCATGCGGTCACCTGCTCCACAACCTCTGCGGCCTGCTTCTTCGTAAAGGTAGCAAGCTGCGTTAAGTGCTCGCGGTGCTTAGTAGTACCTACGGGAACAACTGCCATCGTCAGTACATTGGGATACTGCGCGTACAAATCGTGGAAGCTCTTGGCAAGAATCTCGCCATCGTTATAACCGGGACAGCACACAATCTGCGTATGCACCTGAATGCCCGCATCGAACAAAAGCTGCAAGCGCTCCATCAGCTGACCGGCGAAACGGTTGTGCATCATCTGGCAGCGCACCTGCGGGTCGGTAGCGTGTACCGAAACATACAGCGGTGTCAGATGCGTGCGGATAATACGTTCAAAATCTTCATCCTTCATATTGGTGAGTGTAATGAAGTTACCATATAAGAAGGACAGACGGTAATCGTCATCACGCACATACAGACCCGGACGCATACCGGGAATCATCTGGTCGACAAAGCAGAAAACACAGTTATTGTAGCAGGTAGCAACTCTGTCAAAAACTGCGGAATCAAACTCCAAGCCAAGATCCTCATCCGGATATTTTTCTATATGTACCTGACGGCGTGTGCCATCGGTGGCCTCTATCTCCAAGTCAACCTCGTAATCGGAGGTATAGAAGCTCAATTCAATTATATCCTTAACCTGTACGCCGTCCACGCTGCACAGCTTTTCGCCGGCCTTGATGCCTGCGTCCGCTGCCAAACTGTTCTTGCGTACACCACTAATAAGTCCTACCATTACAACTCCTTAAAAAAATGCAGATAATAAACCGTGAAAAGATTAGTCGTCAAATTATTATATCATATTAGCTTGAAGAATGCAAAAAGGGGACGCACTGACGTGGCCCCCAAAATACACAAATTTACTTTTCTACCCTCTGCGCCATCTGCACAGCTTCGCAAGCTCATACCCGCGGCTGGCAATAAAGTCACGCGTTTCTCCCGTCACAATCAGCGGAACGTCACGTAGCTCCTTCGGCGTCAGGCAGCCCAAAAGCAGCATATACTTTTGCAGTCCTTCCGCCAGTGACTCCACATAGTCTGCGGCAGCGTCAACTCCCTGCTCTATAATCAGACGCAGAATTGGGGTGGTAATTCCCACCGCGTCCGCACCCAGAGCAAAAGCACGCGCTACGTCACCTGCACTGCGGATGCCGCCGCTCGCCAAAAGCAGAGCATTCTGCGGCAGTGTCTGCTGCGCATCAAGCAAGCTCCAGCACGTAGGCACGCCCCAGGCAGCAAACTCCTCCGTCAGCTCCACGCCCTGACGCTTCGCCTCAATCGCCGGGAAGTTCGTCCCCCCTGCACCGGCACAGTCAAAGGCTGTAAAGCCCTGCTCCAGCAAAAGCTCGTACTGCTCTGCCGCAATACCACAGCCTGTTTCCTTAACGATAACAGGCACGCTCACAGCATCACGAATCTGCACCAGGTTTGCCAAAAGTCCGCAGGTATCCTTGTCGCCCTCGGCCATCCACAGCTCCTGCGCAGCGTTCAGGTGAACCTCCAGCGCGTCAGCCTGCAGCATGTCAACGGCAGCCTGCGCCTGCGCAGGCGTAGCAAGAGCACTGATGTTACCGATAACAAGACCTTCGGCAAGCTCCTCGCGCACCACAGTATAGCTCGCGATACCGCTGCCGTCACGCACAGCGCCGAACTGCGAGCCGACAGCCATACCGATACCGGTTCTTGCCGCCACCTGCGCCAGCTTTCTGTTAATCTCCGTCACCGCATCTGTACTGCCGGTAATAGCATCAATGAAAAAAGGCAAACGCAGACGTTTGCCTAAAATTTCTACAGATAAAACAAAGTCTGCCGGATTAATCTCCGGCAGACAGTTGTGTAAGAAGCGGAGATCAGCAAGGTGCGTTGCCGCCGGGCCGTCGCCCAGCTCCAGTGCATATTGAATATGTTCTAGCTTACGCTTTGCACGTTGCATATCCTTCTCCAATTATTTTTCGAGGCTTTCCAGCTGCTCGGACAGGTTTTGGCTCAGGTGAGATTTTTTGCTGCCCATGTAGGAACGGAATTCGTTCTTTTCAGCGTCGCGTTTAACTTTGGAAATGCTCAGGCCGATTTTTTTGCTGTCCAGATCCATTTTAATGATTTCAGCTTTAACAACTTGGCCAACTTCCAGAACGTCGCTCGGAGCTTCGATGCGCTCAGGAGCGATTTCGGAAATGTGAACCAGACCTTCAACTTTGTCGCTCAGTTTAACGATAGCGCCGAAAGCCAGCAGACGAACAACTTCTACATCCAGAATGTCGCCGATGTGGAATTGAGAAGCTTCAACCTTCCAGGGATCTTCCAGAGTAGCTTTGATGCTCAAAGCAACACGTTTGTTTTCGCGGTCGATGCTCTTAACCAGAACGGTTACTTCGTCGCCTTCTTTAGCAACGTCAGCAGCTTTTACGCTACGGTCCCAAGACAGTTCGGTGTTGTGAACCAGACCAACCAGACCTTCACCGATTTCAACGAACAGACCGAATTCAGCAACTTTTACAACCTTACCGGTGTAAACTTCGCCTTCAGCAACAGAGTTGTAAGCAGCTTCTTCAGCAGCGGCGCGTGCTTCTTTAGCAGCAGCAATGCGAGCTTCTTTAGCTTCTTTGTAAGCTTTGCGTTTAGCGTCAGCTTCAGCTCTCAGCAGGTCGCGGCGGGAAACAACGATGCGTTTTTTCTCCAGGTCAACTTCGATGATTTCAGCTTCCAGCTCTTTGCCGACATAACCGGTGAAGTCTTCTACGCGGCGCAGTTCAACATGAGATGCGGGCATGAAGCCTTCAACACCTTCAACTGCAACACCCAGACCAACGATGTTTTTAGCTTTGTTTTTGATGATGCGCAGAACTTTAACGGTTGCCGGGCGTTTTTCGCCTTCGGGCAGCTCAGCAACATTTTTCCATGCTGCGTCGCGCTCTGCTTTGATTTTGGACAGACGAACGAAATCGCTCTTGGTGCTGCCAGGAACAACCTTAGCTTCTACTTCGTCGCCAACTTTAATGGAGTTTTGCAGTTCTTCAGCAGATTCGGTCTGGGACCATTCGGAATAAGGAATCAGACCATCATGTCTATATCCAAAAGATACATAAACGCCGTCTTTATCCAATTGAATAACGGTACCGTTGACAACTTTGCCAGGATATACCTCTACCTCCATACTTTCGTTGAGCATGCTTTCAAAATCCATGTTTTCCATTACTAAAATAGCCTCCTTAATTAAACGGTCCGGAGTCGATGCTCCTGCCGTGATTCCTATTTTATTGCAACCCCTTAGCATATCGCTGCTCAGTTCGCTGGCAGTCTCTATATGATATGCTTGCCTGCAATGCTGTTGCACCAGCTCGAAAAGATGCCTTGTGTTGGCGCTGTTGCGTCCGCCGATGACGATAACGGCATCCGACTCTGCAGCCAGCTTTACAGCGGCTTGCTGTCTTTGCGCTGTCGCCAGACAGATGGTGCGCTCCACACGGTATTCTCCCGGGCGCTGCTCCTGCAGTGCCTGCAATATATCATTAAATTTCTGCAGCTCAAAAGTCGTCTGGATGATTACTCCATAACGCTCCTGGCGCGGTACATAAGAGATATCTTTTATACATTCTACACAGATAGCGTTTTTTCCTGCCCATTTTAAAATACTTTTTACTTCCGGATGATTTTTTTCTCCGACTATTACAGGAAAATAGCCATCAGCTGCTGCCTGAGCAGCCTTTTGCTGTGCCAGGCGTACATTCGGACAGGTTGCGTCCAGAATTGTCAGCCCTTGTTTTTCTGCCTGCGCGTAGGTTTCAGGCCCCTCGCCGTGTGAACGGAAGATAACCGTTTCACCAGGAGCAAACTGCTCCAGGCTGTCCTTACAGGCAATGCCCTCAGATGCAAGCTCGGCAATCAGCTGGGGATTGTGTATCAACGGTCCCAGCGTTGCACCCTGCACATGGTCGGTCGCCGCCTTCTCGGCCAACGCCACCGCGCGCTTCACACCATAGCAAAAACCACAGTGCTCTGCTACCTTAATTTCCATTATACATCTTCACCTGCCTGCAGCTTTGCAATGTGCTGCATCAGCTCTTCAGTCATTGCATGCAAAAATTCTTTGTTGACCACAGCGTCCTCAGGAAAAGGCATCGGCTTGCCAAAGCGCACCGTAACCTTTGGCCAGATACGGCCATGACGCTTGTAATCGGTACCGATGATACAGGCCGGCACGATAGTTGCCTTCGCCTTGCTCGCCATCATCAGCGCTCCGGGCTGAGCCTTACCAAGCTCGCCGGTCTTGCTGCGTGTTCCCTCAGGGAAAATCGCCAGCACCTGACCGCTTTCCAGAATATCAATACCATGCTTAATTGCAGCACGGTCCGCGCCGCCACGGCGCACCGGGAAAGCACCCAGAATTTTATAGATAGTGCCCAGAACCGGCACAAACAGCTCTTCTTTAGCCATAAAATGGACCTTACGGGTTGCTGCCGTACCAAGTACAGGCGGATCAAGCAGACTCAGATGGTTGCTCGCTATAACCAGCGGAGCATCCTTGGGAATATTTTCTGTTCCTTCTACCTTCAATCGCAAAAAGATGGTAAAAAGAATTTTAAAGAGATTCTTCACTAAGGTATAAATCATTGTGCGCGCTCCTGCACCAGCTGTAAAATTCTCTCGGTAACCTCGCTGATGCCCATATCGGATGTATCCAGAAGCAGTGCATCCTCTGCCTGACGCAGCGGACTGATAGCACGCTCGCTGTCCTGCTTGTCGCGCTCGGCAATATCCGCCTGCAGCTGCTGCAGATCAACCTGCTGACCTTTGGCCACCATTTCCGCATAGCGGCGGCGCGCTCTTTCCTCAACCGAAGCAGTAAGAAAAATTTTCAGCTGTGCGTTCGGGAATACCACCGTACCGATATCACGGCCGTCCATCAGGACACCGCCTGCCTCGCCCATACGGCGCTGCTGGTCCACCATTGCCTCACGCACTGCTCCGATAGCAGCAACACGCGACACAATCGCCGTCACCTCGGGAGTACGGATAGCATCGGTAACCTCGGTACCGTCCACAAAAACACGGTTGATTTTTGCCTCCGGCTTGAAGTCAATCAGCATAGTCTTAGATAAGCCGCTGATAAAGTCCTCGTCAAAAGGTTTGCCTGTCTGCAAAAACTTCCAGGCTACGCTTCTGTACATGGCACCGGTATCAATATAGGCATAGCCTAATTTTTCGGCAGCCAGCTTCGCAATAGTGCTTTTGCCTGCACCTGCGGGACCATCAATTGCCACAACAATTTTCTTCATTCTACATAACCACACTTTATAATGTATTAGCTATCTATATAATACCATGTTTTACATGTATATGGATAGCCTAATTTAAGTCAAATTTATGAATTATTCTTCGGCAGCCGCCGCTTCGCCCGCAGCATGACCGCTGCTGAACGCTGCCTGCAGATTATAGCCGCCGGTATAACCGTCGATATCCATAACCTCGCCTGCAAAGTACAGGCCCTTGATGCGCTTGGATTCCATGGTCTTGGGGTCAATCTCCTTCACGCTCACGCCGCCTGCGGTAACGATAGCCTCTGCAATCGGACGTGTTGCGGAAATGGTAATGACAAAATGCTTCAGCGTCTGCAGCAGTCTGTGACGCTCCTCGCGCGAAACCTGATTGATGAATTTGTTTTCATCAACGTAGGACATATCCAGCACAACGGGAATCAGTCGCTGAGGCAGCAAATCCTTCATGCCGTTGAGCACCTGCTTACGGCTGTACTGCACAAAATCGCGCTGAATGCGCGCATCTAGCTTTTCCTCGCTCAGCGCAGGCTTCAGGTCAACCTCCAGCTCTACATCCTTGCCCGCAGCCAAAGCGTCCGCGGCAAGATTGCTCAGCGAAAGCACAATGGGACCGGAAACACCGAAATGCGTAAACAGCATCTCGCCGAATTCACTGCCCAGCTTTACGCCGTCGGCCAAAAGTGTTGCCTGCACGTTGCGCAAAGATAAGCCCTGCAGGTCATCAACATAAGGATAATCGCTTTCCAGCGGTATCAGAGAAGGCTTCAGCGGTACAATCGTGTGCCCCAGCTTCTTCGCCAGCTTGGCGCCACCGCCGTCGCTGCCTGTGCCAGGATAGGACGCACCGCCCGCAGCCAGAATAACTCTGTCTGCCTCATACACGCCGTTGACCGTACGCACGCCGTACACATGACCTTCCTTGACCATGATATCAATAACCTTGGTGTCGGTCTGCAGCTTGCCGCCGGCCTCGGTATAAATCCTCACCAGCGTATCAACTACATCCTTCGCCTTGTCACTTACCGGAAAAATACGGCCGCCGCGTTCAACCTTCGTCGGCAGTCCGTTACTCTCCAACAGCAATACTATATCATCATTTGTGAACCTATGTAAAGCACTATTTAAAAATCTTCCGTTTCCGGGCAGATTTTTTATGAAATCGGGGATTTCGCAAGCGTTGGTAATGTTGCAGCGTCCCTTGCCTGTGATGAGCATTTTCTTGCCCGGCACACGCATTTTTTCATAAATCGTTACCTGCGCTCCGCCCCAGGCTGCAGCAATACCTGCCAACAGGCCTGCCGCGCCGCCGCCTACAATCGCAACTCGCGTCATAGCTTAGCCGCCTTTCTGAGCTGAGATAATTCCTGCTCACTCAGACTGCGGAACTTGCCGCGTCCCAGATTCTGCAGCTGCAGCGGTCCCAGCTTGATGCGCTTCAAATCACGCACCGGGAAGCCGATAGCGTCGCACATGCGGCGAATCTGGCGGTTACGTCCCTCATGGATGGTGATATCAAAAAGCGTAAATCCACGCTCATGGTCATAATCACGCAGGTTGACAATCGCCGGAGCGGTCGGGCCGTCCTCCAGCTTTACGCCCAAGCGCAGCTGGTCCAGCTTTTCCTGCGGCACAATGCCCGGAACCTTAACAAAGTAGGTTTTGTTGACTTCATGGCTCGGGTGCATCAGCGCCTGTGCCAGCGCACCGTCATTCGTCAGCAGCAACAGTCCTTCGGTATTGAAGTCCAGGCGTCCTACCGGGAAAACTCTCTCCGGCAGGTTCTGCACGAAATCGGCAATGCTGCGGCGGTTTTGCGGGTCGGACATAGTGGTGACTACTCCCCTCGGCTTATAGAACATGTAATAAGCCTTGGCTTCCTGCGCAATAGGCTTGCCGTCAACGCTGATGCGTACCTTGTCGGCATCAAACTTGCAGCCCAGCTCGGTAACAACCTTGCCGTTCACGCGGACGCGACCTGCCGTAATAATTTTTTCTGCTTCGCGGCGGGAGGCAACGCCTGCTGCCGCCAGGATTTTTTGTAAACGTTCTTCCATCTATCTCAGTTTTCCTTTGCTTCTAATGTATTATCAAGCTGCAGCACCTGCTGCGCAGCCTCTGCCTCATCCTCAGGCTTCGTTTCCAGCGGCGGCAGCTCCTCCAATGAGTTCAGTCCGAACACCATCAGAAATTTTTCTGTTGTAGCATATAAAATAGGGTTGCCCAAAGCCTTTTTGCGTCCTGCCTCCACTACCAGGCCAAGGTCCAGCAGTGTATTGAGTACGCCGTCAACCTTCACGCCGCGGATGGCTTCCATCTCTGCGCGCGTCACCGGCTGCTTAAAAGCGACAATCGCCAATGTCTCCAAAGATGCATTCGTCAGCTTTACTTCCTTTTTGCGTCCCAAGCCCAGCAGTACATTGTAGTAAACCGGCTTGGTCACCAGCTGAAAGCAGCCTGCTGTTTCACGCAGCATCAATCCCCTGCTTTCCGCCTCGTAGGACTGCTTCAGCTCCGAAACAAGCTCCCACACCTGCGGCTTATCAAGCTGCAGAAGGTCCGCAAGCTCCGCCACAGAAACAGGCTCACCTGCAGCAAACAGCACCGCTTCCAGTGCTCCTGTCATTTTATCAAGATACATCGTTTGCTTCCTCCTGTCCCTGCTTGCCGAAGATATAAATCGGTGCAAAGCGCTGTGCCTGGCTGATAGTAATCAACCCCAGCTTCAGCAGCTCCAGTACACCCAAAAAGCAGGCTACCTTCTCGGCAGGGCTGCCTGCGGTAAAAATTTCATTCATCATAAAGCCCTGTGGCCTGCGCTGCAGTCTTTGCAGAATGTCTGCCATTTTATCCTGCACGCTGTAGGCCTGCGGCTCAATAAAGGCTGCCGGCTTGCCGTCGGGCGCAGTCGTCATGCCTGCCAAAGCCTTCAATAACTGCTGCACCGTGCAGGGAGCAACAGTACGCTCCACCAGATTGCCGAACATCGGCTCACGCTGCCAGTACATGTCAGCGCTCTGCTTCATATCCGCCAAAGCAGCAGCGGCACGCTTAATGCGGCGGTATTCCACCAGCATTTCCACCAGCTGCTGGCGCGGGTCTGCTTCCTCCTCCTCGCCCTCAGCGGATTGCTTGGGCAGCAGCATGCGCGATTTAATCTGCAGCAGCGTTGCGGCCATCACCAGAAAATCACTGGCAACCTCCATATCAAATTCGCTCATGCTGCGCAGATAGCTTATATACTGCTCCGTAACCGCAGCGATGGGAATGTCATAAATATCTACTTTATCACGCTCGATAAGGTGCAGGAGCAAATCCAGCGGACCTTCGAACGCAGTCAGCTTCAACGATAAATCAGCCATGGCCTAGAACACTAAACCCAAGATACCGTTTACCAGCAGCATGTAGCCAGCGGCAAGCGGTCTGATAATCGCACCTGTAATACCGGTGAACACCAACGCAATCAGAATATAAAAGCCGTAGCGTCCAACCAGATTGTCAAATTTCCAGGCCATAGACGGCGGCAGAAGCTCCGAAAGAATCTTGGAGCCGTCCAACGGCGGAACCGGAATCAGGTTGAAGAAAGCAAACCATACATTATATAACTGCATCCACAGCAAAAAGCGGTAAACGCCATCACTCAAAAGACCGAAGCGATTTAAAAACGTCATGAAGAATGCTGCGAGAAAGCACAAAAACAGATTGGCTGCGGGACCGGCAAAGGAAACCTTCAGAATACCTTCGCGGCGGTTGCGGAAATTGCTGGGGTTAATTTCTACGGGCTTAGCCCAACCGAAGCCGGCTACCACCAGCAGAATCGCACCCAACGGGTCCAAATGTGCCATCGGGTTGAAGGTCATGCGTCCCATGTAACGCGCAGTCGGGTCACCCATGCTGTCCGCACATTGCGCATGGGCATATTCGTGTATCGTAATCGCAAACAACAGCGCAGGAATGCGATAAATCATTGTACTGAAATCGAGCATACTTTCCTCCGAGAAAAATTTATCAATAAATTTATTATACAACATCTTGTATTCCTACGTCAAAAAGAAAACGGAACCATCAGTATAAATTATGTGACAGTTCCGTAAACATTTACTTTTTTCTGCTGATTAGTTTCTTATTTGCCTGTGAATTGCGGTGCACGCTTCTCATAGAAAGCAGCAATGCCTTCCTTGCAGTCATCGGTACCCATCAGCAGCGCCTGGGTAGTTTCTTCGATTGCCAGCACCTCGTCCAAGGTCAGGTCGTGGTCATTGAGATATTTCTTCGTCAGGCTGATAGACAGCGGAGCACTAGCTGCCAAGCGTGCAGCCATAGCGTAAACCTTATCCTTCAGCTCTTCGTCTTCATAAACATCGTTCAGCATGCCAAGCTCTTTGGCAGTCGCAGCGTCAATCAGGTCACCGGTAAACATCAGCTCTTTAGCCTTCAGCACACCGATAGCCTTCGGCAGGAAATACAGACCGCCGCAGTCGGGAATCAGGCCAACCTTGGCAAAGCTCTCGCCAAAGCGTGCCTTGGCAGATGCATACACCAGGTCGCAGGCCAGCATCAGGTTAACGCCGGCACCGGCAGTAACGCCATTGATATAAGCAATAACAGGTTTAGGAATAGTAGTCAAGCGTTTGGCAACGTCGCCCACCTTAGCGATAAAGTCCTTCTTAGCAGCAACGCCTTCCAAGCCGTTCAGATAGCTCAGATCACCACCAGCACAAAATGCCTTGCCGTTGCCGGTAAGTACGATAGCACGCACCTCAGCGTCAGCAGCAGCCTTGGTAATGGCAGCATGCAAACCGTCAATCAGTGCGTCATTCATTGAATTCAGGCTCTTCGGACGGTTCATAGTAATCGTCGCAATATTGTTTTCCACAGCGTATAATACAGCTTCTTCCATGGGGAACACTCCTTTACACATGTAGTTTATATCATTAAGGATATTATAGCATAAAACCTTAAAAGCGCCTACTATTTGTCTAAAGATTTTAGCTCTTACTGCTTTCTTCGCTTTCTGCATTAAGTAAAGGTGAAGAGCGCTGCCTTTAAGGCAACACATCAAGACCATCTTTCCCTCGCCTTTCATATCACTTGCCTTAATTCTATATAGGCATTTCATCTCCTAAATTCCGTGCATTTATCGCCTTTTCAAAATACTTATAAATTTTTCTAAAAAAACTGTTGACAAATAATTGCCATGCGAGTATAATAATCTTCGTTGGTTGACTTACCAACCTTAATTCCCCGATAGTTCAGCCGGTAGAACACCTGACTGTTAATCAGGGCGTCGTAGGTTCGAGTCCTACTCGGGGAGCCAAGAAGTTAAAGCTTCGAACTTTTAGGAGTTCGGAGCTTTTTGTTTTTCCCGAAATTGATTTATGATATAATAAATACACCACTAAAACCAACGAGGTATCTATACTATGACTTTGGAAAATAAATTAGGCATCACCAGCTCCGCCGAGCTGGCAACTCAGGAAGAGCGCTTAAGCAAAAAGCGTGCGTTAGAGCTTTTCGAAAGCGGTATGCTGAACAAGCTGGAGCCAGGCACCTTCAAAACGCTGCAGGTGATTCATAAGCAGCTTTTTATGGATATTTACGATTTTGCAGGCAAGGTCCGTTCTGTAAACATTGCCAAGGGTGGCTTCCGTTTTGTCCCGGCCATGTATCTGCTTGATGCGCTGATACAGATTGAGCGCATGCCGCAAAGCACTTTCGACGAAATCATCGAAAAATATGTTGAAATGAATGTCGCCCACCCTTTCCGTGAGGGCAACGGCCGCAGTACGCGCATCTGGCTTGATCTTATTTTGAAAAAAGAGCTGCAGCTGGTTATTGATTGGAGCAAGGTTAATAAGGAAGATTATCTTTCCGCTATGGAGCGCAGCCCGATTAAGGACCTGGAAATCAAGTTTCTCTTAAAGAACGCCCTGACCGAGCATATTAATGACCGCGAGGTTTATATGAAGGGTATTGATGCAAGCTATATGTACGAAGGCTACGAAGAATTCAAAACGAAAGATTTATAAGCACTTGCTTGCCAATCGCCTCAGTTGTAGCAATGCAGCTGAGGTTTTTTGTTATTCTTTTAGTAATCCTTCATCAATCTTCCTTGCATACTAAAAATTTAATTGATATAATAGAAAAAGCTGAAAATTATATAAAAGGAGATTCTGTTTATGACCAACAACCATTCCAAGGGGCGTGCCATCGCTCTGCTGCCTATCGCAGTCTTTTTGCTGTTTTTTATAGGCTCAGGCCTGATTACTGGGGATTTTTACAGCATGCCTGCGATTGTAGGCTTTTTAATTGCTTTAATCATAGCTTTCCTGCAAAACAAAAAGCTCAGCTTTGTGCAGAAGCTGCGCCTTGCTTCTACCGGCGTAGGTGACGAAAATATTCTCACCATGTGCCTCATCTTCCTTGCCGCAGGTGCCTTTTCCGGCGCTGTCCGCGCTGCCGGCGGTGTAGAAAGCACCGTCAACCTCGGCCTTTCCATTCTGCCGGGCAACATGGCGGTTGCAGGCCTTTTCGCTATCGGCTGCTTTATTTCCATTTCTATGGGTACTTCCGTAGGCACTATTACCGCACTTGCTCCGATTGCTGCGGGCATCAGCGACAAAACCGGCTTCCCTATGGCTATCTGCGCCGGTGCCGTAGTCTGCGGTGCAATGTTCGGTGACAACCTTTCTATTATTTCCGATACCACTATTGCTGCTGTTAAAACACAGGGCTGCGATATGCGCGACAAGTTCCGCGAAAACTTTAAAATCGTCCTGCCGGCAGCAATCATCACTCTTGGCCTGTTCTACTTCTTGGGCAACACCAACGAATATCAGGTCAACGGCAACCTCGATTACAGTCTGATAAAGGTTCTCCCCTATCTGTTCGTTTTAATCGGTGCCGTAAGCGGTGTAAACGTTTTCGTTATTCTGATTATCGGTACCGTGCTCAGTATGCTGGTAGGCCTCGGAACAGGCATGTTTACTGCTACCAAAATGTTTACCCATGTTGGCAACGGCATTATGTCTATGTATGACATCACCGTTATTTCTATCATCGTGGCCTGCATCATTACCCTGATTAAGGAATACGGCGGTATTGATTTCGTACTGAACTTCATCAAGAGCCGCATCAGCAGCACCAAAGGCGGTGAGCTGGGTATTGCAGCTCTCGCTCTGCTTGTTGATATCTGCACCGCGAACAACACTGTTGCGATTGTTATGGCAGGTCCTATTGCCAAGGATATCAGCGAAGAGTTCGGCGTAACTCCTCGCCGCAGCGCCTCTTTGCTGGATATGTTCAGCTCCATGGGTCAGGGACTTATCCCCTACGGCGCACAGCTTCTGGCTGCGGCAAGCCTCACGGGACTTACCCCCTTCGCCATCATCCCCTACTGCTTCTATCCGCTGCTGATGGGTATCAGCGGACTGATCTTCATCTTCATCAAGAATAAAGACTAAAAACAAGCCGTACGGCTATAAATTTACTGTAATAGTAAAAATCAAGCCGTACGGCTTTTTTATGCTTTAATAACAACATAACGCCAACGTAAAAAGCCTGAGCAAACGCCCAGGCTTTTGTTATAGCTTATTATTTTTCAAACGGGAATTTGTACTGAGTCAGACCCAGCTCATCTCTGAGCTGAATGAATTCCTTCTGAATGGATTCGCCAACCGGTACACCCTTGTCTTTTCTATCCAGCCAAGCCATGTATTCCTTCTCGCCGGCAGTATAGATGCGTTCCTGACCGGGAGCCTTAGTGGAATTGCGCAGACCGCGGCAGATATCGCCGGCAGTTTTCTTGAAGGTGTCAACGCCCATGAAGAACGCCGGGTTGATAACGAAGAAGAAGTGGCCCAGATGATACATAGCATTGTTGCCGTTTTCATCCTTGCCGGACAGTGCCTTCATGAAAGGACCGCCTGCCAGTGCGGAGGACAGAATCTCTACGATAGTAGTGAAGCCGTAGCCCTTGTAGCCGCCGGTTTCTTCGCCCAGACCGCCCAACGGCAGCAGCGCAACATTGCCTGCACGCATTTCCTTCAGGATGGTAGCGGATTCGGTCATAGTGCCGCCGTCCTTTGCAACTACCAGACCTGCCGGAGTATCCTTGCCCTGTCTAGCATAGAACTCAATCTTACCGTTTTGGATGATGCTGGTTGCGCAGTCAAAGTTGAACGGGAACTCCTCATCGGTAGGCATAGTAAAGGTCAGCGGGTTGGTGCCCATCATCGGCTCAACACCGAAGGTAGGAGCAACGGAAGGTCTTGCGTTGGTACCGGAAATACCGATCATGCCTGCCTTTTCAGCCATAGTGGTCCAGTAGCCTGCAATGCCGTAGTGAGTAGAATTAAAGATGGTGCCGCCGGCCATACCGTATTTGGAAGCCTTTTCAATCAGCATTTCCATCATCTTATGGGAAGCAACCATGCCCATGCCGTTATGAGCATCCATAACTACAGTACAAGGAGTATCCTTGACAATTTCAATTTCGGTTTTCGGCAGCAGGGTGCCGTTTTTAATACGATCCAGATAAATAGGCTTGAAGCGGTTGCAGCCGTGGCTTTCAATACCGCGTCTATCGCTTTCCAACAGAACGTCTGTACAAATGCGTGCATCCTCTTCGGGAACGCCGTATTTAACAAATACGTCTACCATAAAATCGTGGACTAAGTCCCAGCTTACAAAGGGTCTTGTTTCTTCCATGCTGTTTCCTCCTTGAAGAAAATTTTTTCAATTCATAATAATATTGCTTTCGCACTACATATAGTATACCTCATTACTCCATAATTGTACAGTATTGCTTTTACGGCTACACTTAGCGCCTGTTACAAACGCTGATGTCAAAAAATCTATTTTATCCTTAGGCATTCCCACATATAAAAAAATACCGTGCAGACCTCAGCGTCATAGCCACAGAAGCCTGTACGGTATTATATATTTTTATTAACCCTGCTCTGCTCCGTCCGCAGTAAAGGCAACCGGTGCCTTGGCCTCCAGCTCCTTCGTGCTGCCGTCAGCATTATGCCACAGGGTTTTCTTGTTCAGCGAACCGTTGGTTACAAGGCCGGTCGCATCAAAGGAGATGTCTGTACCGCTCTTGAATTCAACAAAACCGGCGCTTTCATCCTTCAGGTTGTGCTGCCAGCCAAGCGGACGCAGCTTCGTTGCCTCCGCCAGTGTACCGGTTATAACCCTGCCATTTGTATCAAAGGTCAGCAGATTGTCATTTTTAAAGCGCACAAAGCCGTAGCCGTTATCGCTCAGCTGCAGGATAACGTCATTATCAATCACACCGCTGAGCACAGTGCCGTCCTTGGCAAAGATCACGGACTTATTGCCCATGTAGCGCACATGACCGTCGGCAGGAATCACCTGCCCCGGGCGGTACGGATGGTAGAAGAAGCGCGGCGGGAAGAACGGCGCACTCCGCTCCACATAATAATAATTGCTCGCCAGGCTCTTCCATCCTGCAGGACGCAGATAGGTGGCACTCGCCAGCACGCCCTCGATTACCTGACCGTCATCATTGAGCTTTACAACAGTATTCTTCTTGAACTTGATATCGTCCGCTACCGTCCAGCCCTGCGGCACCAGCTTGGTATCCTTGTCTAAGGTTATGGTTTTATCAGCAAGAGCTATGTTAGCGCCTACAAGCACTAAGGCAGCTAATAGTAAGGCTGTAAATTTACGCATGATAATCACCTCATTTACACTTTCTAAGCATATTATAGCATAGGTTACTAAAAGAAAATATAAAACTATTGTGAATTAAGTGTGGAGGTGATGGGGGGTATTCTTCTATTTACTATTCACCCCTGCTACGCTATAATATAATTAAATAAGCTCATTGAAAGGAGTTGTGCGCCTATGTGTACCAACAAGCATTACTACTGCATGTTCAACGGCATTACAGTCACTACCAGCTACATTATAGATGAAGAATACAAGGAATATATTTGCGTAAGATTTGAACGTCCCAACAATAATAATGGTTTTGATTTCGCTGAAATTATTATGCCTGACAAAAAGTTTATCAAGGCTTTTGGCTTTAGTGAGGACGAGATTTATTGG
>NZ_GL830900.1:23756-24736 GCF_000188175.1 Phascolarctobacterium succinatutens YIT 12067
CTTTTGGCTTTAGTGAGGACGAGATTTATTGGATTGAGAGTTTTGCAGCGGATAATCTTTTACTTATGTGGGAAATGGCAAAGGAGAGTAAGCAAATTGCCTAAAATATTAGCAGGTTTCTTAGGGTATGTGTTTTATTTTTGGGATTAAGGTTGCCATTAAACCACAGTAAAATCCAAAACACTCTCCGCAACCCCTTCAGGTTTGACAAAAAACAAGATAAAACGTATAATAAACATAAAGAGACAACTGGTTGTGGAAAGCCGGTTCTCCTCATTGTTTAAAAGTTAGAAAGAAACCGTCTTACCGCTAGGCGGTTTTTTTCATGCCGTAATTACTTACGATACGTAAGGATCAGCACGACCAGAGTTGCGAAAGCAATCATCAGAGATAACGCTTCGAAAACAGTCATAACATCACCCCCACTCGCTAGGGAGTAAGAAAACCGACTACCAGTTGTCTCAAAATGTATTATAACATAATACTTAATTTTTGAGAATACACCTAAAAAGGTGTGTTTTTTATTTTAAGCATATTTAAAAACAAAGATACCAGATTCTATCCCAGCCTCTTTTATATCAAATGAATTGTACTACTGTACCCATTAATCTACTATATTTCCCGTCGCTAATTGCTTTGACGTAAATCATAGCATGACCTTTCATTGCTAAAGCCTTGGTTTTCAGTTTAATGAGTTCAACTTCCCAATCTTGCGTACTGTCTCCTAAAGAACCATCTGAGAAAATGATTCCCATAATAGAATATTCTTCTTTTAAGTCGCCGGTTGTTGTAACAATAGAATCATAATCTGTTTCAGGATTTTTGTTTGAACTAAACCATACCATTTGCTGCACTCCTTTGTTCTTATGGTGAAGTTAGCTACATTATATTATTTTGTTGCGTTAAAAGCAAATGTTTTTTCATAGAAATCGTTTTGTAAAGAATCTGCATTTTTATTCTTTTGAATGTTTCATTATTTA
>NZ_GL830901.1 GCF_000188175.1 Phascolarctobacterium succinatutens YIT 12067
TCGACCCAACCACAAGTAATGGACTAATGCATTTTTTCAATATAAATTATTTTACGCAGGAGCAGGCCACAAAATGCTGCGGCTCAACCTCGCGCAGTACAGGATTGCCTTTATCACAAACGCCGGCAACAGGGCAGTCGCAGCGCTTCATGAAACGGCAGGCATCCGGCAGGTTGATAGGAGCGGTAATTTCGCCCTTGATAACCTGACGCTTAGGCTTATCCTTGCCCACGATAGGCAGAGGAATTGCCGAAAGCAGTGCCTTAGTATAAGGATGCAGCGGATTTTTGAACAGCAGATTAGCGGGTGCTTTTTCTACCATGGTGCCCATATACATAACCGCAATATCATCCGAGAAATATTTTACAACGGACAAGTCATGGGTGATGAAGATATAGGTAAGTCCCAAATCCTTTTGCAGCTGCTTGAGCAGGTTCAGAATCTGCGCCTGAATGGAAACGTCCAGCGCGGAAACAGGCTCGTCGCAAACAATGATTTTAGGATTCATAGCCAAAGCACGGGCAATGCCGATACGCTGACGGCGGCCGCCGTCCAGCTCATGCGGATATACATTGGCATAGCGCTCTGCCAGACCAACGGTACGCATCAGCTCCAGAGTGCGTTCTTCAATCGCTTCCCTGCCTTTAATCAGCTTATGCTCGATAATAGGCTCGCTGATAAGCTGCATAACGGTTTCACGCGGATCCAGAGAGGAAAACGGATCCTGGAATACCATCTGCATCTTCTGGCGCAGCGGGCGCATTTCCTTACGGCTCAGCTTGGTGATATCGTTGCCCTGAAAGATGATTTTGCCGCTGGTGGGCTCAATCAGCTTCAGAATGCAGCGTCCGGTGGTGGATTTACCGCAGCCGGATTCACCTACGATACCCAGAGTTTTGCCTTCCTCCAGAGTAAAGCTTACACCATCGACAGCGTGCAGCTGACCTGCAGCGGTATTAAAATATTTGGACAGATTGTCAATAACTAACAGCGGAGCATTACTCATTTTTGGTTCCTCCTTAAAGCAAATCCGGGTCTGGAATAAGCGTGGCAGGCTACAAAATGAGTTTTGCTGCCATCTACGGAATGCAGCTCAGGCACAGAGGCAGAGCATGCTTCGGTAGCATAGGGACAACGCGGAGCAAAGGTGCATCCGGGCGGCAAATCCGCCGGGTCGGGCATCAGGCCTTTGATAGGCTCCAGCATTTCGCCCTGCTCCTTCAGGTTAGGCAAGCTGTTGAACAGGCCCTCGGTGTAGGGATGGCGCATGTTGTTGAATACATCGTCAACAGTGCCCTTCTCCACAATACGGCCGGCATACATAACTGCCATATCGTCGCAAACCTCGGCAACGATACCCAGGCTGTGCGTAATCATCAGCATGGACATATCGCGGTTGTTGATGAGGTCCTTCATCAGCTCCAGCACCTGCGCCTGAATGGTTACATCCAGTGCGGTGGTCGGTTCATCGGCAATCAGCAGCTTGGGACTGCAGGCCAGCGCTATAGCAATAACTACACGCTGCTTCATACCGCCGGAGAACTGATGCGGATAGTCGTTGGCTCTTGCCTCGGCAATACCAACAAGCTTCAGCATATCCTTAGCCTTTTCCAGAGATTGCTCCGGAGTAAGGTTCTGGTGCAGCTCCAGACTTTCGGCAATCTGCTCGCCTACGGTCATAACAGGGTTCAGCGCAGTCATCGGGTCCTGGAAAATCATTGCCACGTCGTTACCGCGCATTTCCTCCAGCTCACGCTCGCTCATTTCGAGTACGTTTTTGCCTTCGAGCTTAATCGTACCGCTTTTGATAACTCCCGGAGGATCCGGAACAAGGTTCATGATAGACAGTGCGGTAGTAGTTTTGCCCGCACCGGTTTCGCCTACCAGGCCCAGAGTACGTTTTTTGCCGATAGCGATGTCAATGCCGTTGACAGCATGTACATCGCTGTCTTCTGTTTCGTAATGGACCACAAGGTCCTTAATATCTAATAATAAATCCATAATGCAGCCCCCTTATTTCTTCAGCTTAGGATCCAGCGCATCGCGCAGGCCATCGCCCAACAGGTTCAAGGCTAATACGGTAAACATAATAGCTAAACCGGGAATAACACAAATGTAGCTGGCATCACGAATATGACCTCTGCCGCCGGAAAGCAGCGCACCCCATTCGGGAGCAGGCGCCGGTACGCCGATACCCAAAAAGCTCAGGGAGGAAGCGGAAATAATAGTAGTACCGATCAGCAGAGTAGTCTGTACGATAATCGGAGACAGGCAGTTCGGCAGGATATGTCTGAGAATAATCTTCCAGGTGGGCAGGCCCATCGCATAAGAGGATTCAACATATTCCAAATCGCGCACTGTCATAACGGAAGCACGCACGATACGCGCATAGTTGGTTGCGCAGGAAATTGCCAGAGCAATAATCAGGTTGATGGTGCTGGTGCCCAGCAGAGATACGATTACTACTGCCTTCAGAATGTTAGGAATGGAGTAGAAAATATCAATACCGCGCATGATGATATCATCGGCCTTGCCGCCGTAGAAGCCGGCAATAGAGCCTAAAATAGTACCTACAATCAGACCGAAGCCTACGGAACCGATACCGATAGCCATGGAATAGCGTGCGCCGTACATAACACGTGCAAACAGGTCACGGCCGTATTCGTCGGTGCCGAACCAGTGCTCCCCGCTGGGAGGCTGCAGCTTAATAGCCAGGTTCTGACCGATAACGTCGGTTTCATAGTTGAATACCAAGGGACTTACCAGAGCGATGACGCACAGCAGTGCCAGAAAGGCCATGCCGATTACAGCGCCCTTATTTTTCAGCAGACGATGCCAGGTTTCCTGGAACATGGTGCGTCTTTTAGTTCTTTTCTTTGCAGCCATCTTCCTCACCCCTTCTTGCTGTACTGTGCCTTGATACGCGGATCAAAGAATGCGTATACCAGATCGACAACCAGGTTAATCAGGCACATCAAAATAGAACACAGAATAATAGAACCTGTTACCATCGGAATATCACGTCTGGTAATAGATTCGTATACCAGACGGCCGATACCGGGCCAGCTGAATACGGTTTCAGCCAGTACGGAGCCGGTGATAACCAAAGACATTTGCAGACCGATAGCAGTGATAATAGGAATCAGTGCGTTTTTCAGACCATGCTTGTAGATTACACGATGCTCGCTGCAGCCTTTAGCACGCGCGGTGGTCATATAATCCTGACGCATAACGTCCAGCATGGAGGAACGGGTAATACGGGTAATCAAAGCTGCCAGACCGAAGCCTACGGTTACAGCAGGCAGAACCAGGCTCTTCCAGCCGAAGTTGCCGCCGGTCGGGAATAATCTCAGATGCAGAGCAAAGATAATAATCAGCATCAGTCCCAGCCAGAAGTTAGGCATGGAGGTACCGAACAAAGCGAAAATCATGCCTGCGGTATCCTTCCAGGTGTTCTGGTGGATAGCGGTGTAGATGCCCAGAGGAATGGATACCAGAGTAGCGATAATAACAGCAGCGCCACCCAGATACAGGGTGTTCGGCAGATATTGGAAGAAGGTATGGAATACGTCCTTGTTGGTTACATAGGATTTGCCCATATCACCTACAAGCATACCTCTCATATAGTTAAAATATTGCAGCAGGAAAGGCTGGTCCAGACCAAGATCATGGCGGATCTGATCAATCATTTCCTTCGAAGCGCCGTCGCCGGCAATCATCATTGCGGGGTCGCCCTCAGTAAGACTCATTGCCCAGTAAATCAGAAAAGAGGTTACTAAAATTACCGGAATCAAACTGAGGAGTCTGTTGACAACATATTTAAGCATTCAACAAAGCTCCTTTCCGTAGAACTCAAATAAAAGGTGCTATGATAAAACAAGAGAGGACTACGCCTCCCTTGTTTTACGCCTTTGTAAATTTTTCAGCAAAATTATTTAGCGATATAAGCATGACGCCAATCGTGGTTGCCGCCGCCGTAGAAATATTGACCTTTCAGGTCTTTATTGTAGGCAACTACCAGGTTAGCAATGTACAGAGGAACCTGCGGGCATTCGTCAACCAGGTATTTTTGCAGCTCAACGCCGGCTTCCATACGTTTGTTCTGATCCTTCAGGGTTGCAACATCATCAATCAGCTTGTCAGCCTTCGGATCGGAGAAGTGATGATAGTTGGAGCCGGAACCGGTGTAGAACAGGTCGCGATATACAAAGTCAACCTTGGAGTCTTCGTTCCAACGCCACAGGAACAGGCTTTGTTTGCCGTCCTTGCAGGCAGCCTTCAGAGCAGCTTGCTCCATCGGAACCAGATCTACGGTAATACCGATTTGTGCCAGGTTAGCTTGGATAACAGTTGCAATCTGCTCATAGGGAGCGCCGGTTGCATAGGTCAGAGTGGTTTTGATAGGACCGGTTACGCCGGATTCCTTCATCAGCTGTTTAGCACGCTCCAGATTGTAGTCATAGCCGGGCATTTCATCATAGAAGCCCCACAGACCACGGTTCAGAATGGTTTTTTGCAGAGTGCCTTTGCCATTCAGAGCAGCGTCCAGAACGGATTTCTTATCGATTGCGCAAGCTACAGCCTGACGCAGTTTTTGGTTATCCCACGGTTTCTTTTCAACATTGAATGCGAAGTAGAACAGACGGGTACCGGGTTGTTCGTAAACAGTGATATTCTTGTCATCCTTCAAGAATTTCAGATCGCTGATAGGCGGATTTACGCATACATCGATTTCGCCGGCCTGCAGAGCCATTACGCGAGCAGAAGCCTCAATCATCGGACGGAATTCGATGATATCGGATACGCCGGGAGCAAAGTTTTCGGTTGCAGGCAGGTTGTTGCCCCAATAATCCTTAACCTTGGTCAGACGGCAGTATTCGCCTTGAACCCATTTGTCATATTTGTAAGGGCCGGTGCCGATAAGCCACGGCTCTTTTACGCCGTCATCATAAGCCTTTTTGGATTGGATGGACAGAGGAACGGAGGACAGAGATTGAATGAACTCGTTGTTATAGGAGCTGATTTCGATTTCAATCTGATATTTGTCTTTAACGGTAGATTTTACATAGCCTGCCAGAGCGGATTTGATAACGTTTTTCATTGCCATATCCAGGGTGAATTTAACGTCATCTGCAGTCATCGGAGTCTTTTTACCGTCGTTGAAGTATACATCCTTACGCAGGTTCATGATGATATGGGTATCATCTACGAACTTCCAGTCGGTAGCCAGACCGGGGCCGAAACGCTCCTTGCCTTGAGAGCCGTTATTGAAGAATACCAGAGTCTGGTGAGTGTTCTTCAGAATAACGTTGTTGGCAGCGTCCTGTTGTTTTTGCAGGTTAAGGTTGTTGATATCGGCATCGGTACCGATAACCAGCTTCTCCTTGTGTGGAGTACTGCCGTTGTCAGCTTTTTTGTCATCGCCGCCACAGCCTGCAACAGCCATAGCAAGAATCATCAAAGCTGCCATGATGAGCACTAATAATTTTTTCATAATGCACCTTCCTTTCAAAATTGCATTTAATGACTACATCCATTGTACACTATGAGCGAACTTTACGCAAGACACAATTTTGTCAATAGTTCTACACTTTTAGTTCATCGTTTAAATTTATCTGCCCTAAAATGCTTTTACAATAATAAATGCGCAGCCAAACTGCGACTGCGCATTATAAAACACTGTTCTTATATAAAGGACTGCTCTTACATCATCTTCAAAAACTTGTCATACATAGCCAAAAAGCCCTGCATAAAGCTCTTGGCCTTCGCCAGATCCTCTACATCCGGATGGCTGGCTGCAGCAGCCCAACGGGCTTCGCTCTCGGGACTGGGGCTGTGCGGGCTGCCTGCCGGCATCTTGCGCATCATGGCAATCAGCGCCGGGTCAATCGCACCGCGGATAGATAAAGTACCCAGTACCTTGCAGTCCTTGTTCATTAATACGCCTGCATTTACTAGGGAGCTTACAGCGTGGTCGCTCGCCGGGTCTGCACCCAAGGTTTGGAACAGCACTACCTTTTTGCCGTGCAAATTCTCCAAATATTTTTTCATCTTCGCATTCGGTGCGCCCTTGTCAACCCAGTATCCTGCCACAACAACAGCGAAGTCATCCGCAGCCGGAGCAGCGTCAACCTGCGCCAGCACGCAGCGTTCGCCTGCAGCCTCGGCCAAAGCCTTGGCAACCTTTTCCGTATTACCGGTTTTGCTGTCATAAACGATTAAAATGTCCTGCATAGTAGTACACTCCTTTTATTTCATATTCTTCATAATGCCCATCATCTTCTGGCCTGCCTGCTCCATCAGTCCCGGTTTGCCGTAAAGTGCGCACTCCGCAGCTGTCAGCAGCACTCTGTCCATCTGACGATAGTAATATTTTCCCTTCGCCGTAAAGTAATACTTGCCATCCACTGCGTAAAGCAGGTCCAAAAGCTCCCACTGCTCCAAAAGCGGCGCAAGCAGGCTTTCCCAATCCGCATCGCTATACTGCTTCAGCAAAGCAAAATCAAGCTTGCCCGCATCACACTGTCCGGACAACTTTTCCAGCAGCAGATAATTTTCGTTATGCTTGCCCATGCCCATAACGGCGTACTGCCCGGACGTAGCCTTTTTTACATAGTCGCTTCGTTCCATAGTCTTCATATAGTTATACATTCCCATGTGACCGCCGCAGGCCGCACCGCAGGTAATGATATTCGCACCGCTCTTCACCAGCGTATTGTAACCGCTGCGTTCATCCTCGCGCATTGCCCAATGGCAGCAGCTCAGCGCCTTGGCCCCCTGCTCTGCAAGCAACGCATCGGCAGCAACGAACATTTCCGCCAGCATTCTGTCGTTATATTCGTATTTGATGTTGCCCTTGGCAATCGCCTGACCTAAGGGAGATTTAGGCAGAATCTGCAGCTTGTACAAATCCATACCGCTCACGCCGCAGGCCAGCGCAGTTCCGATATCGTTCAGCAGCATGGCCTGCGTCTGGCCGTTCAGGCCGTAAATCAGGTCGATAATAACCTTGACGCCTTTAGCTGCCGCCTCTTCGAGCTTGCCCGTTACCTCTTCCTTGGCATTAAGCCTGCCTAAGGAGCGGCGCAAATGCGTATCAAAGGCCTGAACGCCGAAGCTGAAGCGGTTCACGCCGCCGGCAATGCAGGCATCCAGCTTATCCGCCGATAAATCATAGATACTGCTTTCAAAGGTTACCTCACAATTATCCGCCAGGCTAGCAGCACTGTGAATTTTGTTCAGCAGCGCACTGATTTGCGCCGGATTGAGCACCGACGGTGTGCCACCGCCAAAGAAAACAGCTTCCGGTCTTTGTTTGGCAAATACACCCTGCTGCTGCAGGAAATCCAGCTCTGCCAAAAGCGCCTGCACATATTCTTCCACCTGCTCCGCCTCAAAGGGATTGCGGTAAAAGTTGCAGTAGGAGCAGCGCAGATTGCAGAACGGAATATGCAGATACAGCGCCGTAGGCTGCGCAGGCTGCAAAGCAAACTCCTGCAGCATAGTCCCGGCCATCATCCCCGGCAACGGTTTGGTCTTGCGCGGAATATAGGTCAGATCTTTGAAGCTTGCTTCAACAGCAGTTGCCCCCGATTGGCCGGCAAGAGCCTTATAATCATCGCGCTCATAAAACGCCTGAATATTTTTTGCGTAATCAATCATCAGCCTACTCCTTTACTGTATCAGGATACATTTTTGCTGCCATGTAGCGCACTGCCTTAGGATATTCTAACCCCGGATTGAGCAGGAACAAATCGTCCGGCAGGAAAAATACCTGCTTATTTTTTACTGCGTCGATAGATTGCCATGCTTCATTATTCATAATCTCCAGCTTGGGATTGCCCTCAGCATCACGCGGCGCACCCATAGAGGTGATAAAAATTACCTGCGGATTTTTCTCCAGCAAATCCTCTAAGCTGTAGGGAGCCTTGTCAGGCTGAGTTCCCATCGGTCCGCTGACAGGCTTGGTTTCTCCCTGCACTACGTTGCGTAATTTAAGCATTTTGGCACAGCAGCCGGCAATGCTGGTTTCCTTTTCCATAGTAATGCCCATGCTGGTGGTGTGCAGAATCGCTACGCTACGCTCGCTTTTAGGCAGCTTGCTTACTGTAGCATTGATATCCTTATCGAGATTTGCCACAACCTTCTGCGCCTTATCATCCTTACGCATTATTTTGCCAATGGTGAGCATGCTGTGCTTAACATCCTCATAGGATTTCAGATTCAGAACAACAACTGGAATATTGTTGGATTCCAATGTATGCAGATAACGCTCGTGCATGCCCTTGTAAGCAATTACCAGATCAGGCTTCAGCTCCACGATTTTTTCTACATTGATATTAAAGATAAAGCCTACCTCGGCAGCATCCTTGGCAAAAGCGGGCACCTTGCCTACCTGTGTTTTGGCACGGCCAACAACCTTGCCATCTACTGCCTCCACCAGCTCTAAAAAAGACGGTGACAGAACAACAATTCTTTCGGGCACCTTTTTCAAGGTAACAATACGCTGGTTATCATCGGTGATTTTTATTGCGGAGCCTGAACCGGAGCTGCCGGTTAGCGGTGAGCAACCGCTTATACATAAGCATACCATAAGAACTGTAAAAATGAAACTGAAAATTTTTCTCATAATACTTCCTCGTTAGGCAAACAAAGCAGGCCATCGGGCCTGCTTTATTTGTTCTTTTACTTTACCGCTATGTTTAGAATTTATATTCCATACCAACTCTGTACAAGCGACCGAGATTGCCGTCAGAATACGGGCCAAAGTTCTGGTGATTGCTGATGTTGTCAATGCCCAGATAAATCTTGGTATCCTTGTTGAGATGTCTGGAAGCCATGATATTGGCAATGGTGAAGTCCTTGGTTTCGTAAACAAAGTTGCCCATGGTGCTCTTATCGCCATTATTGAAGTAGTAGCCGATGTTAGATACAAGGTCAAAGCTCAGGTCCCAAGCATAAATATTTTCCGGCTGATAGGAAACACCGAAGGTTACCTGATGCTTAGCTCTGTCTTTCAGACGGGTTCCATTAGTTTTGTCTTTAGCATCCAGGAAGGTGTAGCCGGCATTCAAATAAATATTCTTGCCCAGTCTGTGAGAACCGTACAGCTCTACGCCCTGCAGAGTTGCTTCGGGAATATTCTTGTACGCCATAACTTGGTCGCCTTTAACGCCGGGATACAAATCTGGATCATCATCTGTCAACTTACCGGTCCAATAGGTGCTAATCAAATCCTTAACTTCACTTCTGAATACCCCCAGATGAACGGTAGATCTGTCGCCCCAGTCCTTTTCAACAGATAATTCATAGCTTAAGGATTTCTCCGGTTTCAGATCAGGGTTACCAACATAGAATTGGCCTTTACCACCCGGATTTGCAGCATACATTTCCCAGAAAATGTACAAATCGTTTACAGTCGGAGTTTTATAGCCCTGACCAATTGCAGCCTTAATACGTACATCATCGGCAGCATTATAGGTTGCAGCCAGGTTGCTGGTCAGCTTGTTGCTGAACTGATCACTGTGGTCGAAACGTACGGAAGGAATAATCAGCCATTTATCATCAGGTCTGAATTCATCCTGAACGTATGCTGCCAGATAGTTGATAGCTGCCTTGTCATAAGCATCATGAGCATTACCGTCTGCCAAAGATGTATTCGGTTTCTTTAAGCGGGTGCCTTCGCTCTGATCCTTACGATATTCAAAACCGGCAGTCAGCTTGTTCTTATCGCTCAGATTGAAGGTGTCCTTGCCTTCAATAACGCTCAGAGTACGTTTAACAGTATCAATCTTAGGCGCTTGCAGCTTCCACTCACCAGGTTGCCCATACATAGTCATGCGCGTAAGATTATGATTTTTGTAGTTCTTATCGAATACTGATTTATAAGCTCTGAACATCCAGTCCTGCTTATCATCGGAACCCCTATAAGTAATAGCATAGTCAGTACGCTTATTATCGTTATAAATAGTCTGAACCTTATCCTGCCAGATACCTGGTTTCATGGGTGTTCTGGTAGTAGTAGACTTTTGGTTGTCCTCTTTGATTTTGCTGAAATCTACGCTTAATTCATTGCCATTATCGAACTTATAGCCTACATTCAAAGAAAGCGGCTGTTGCTTGCCATAGAAATTCATGGAATCTCCGCTGCCTTTGGGATCCAAATATGGTCTGTTTTTATTCAGGCCAGCGTTGATTTTATAGGAATAGTTGCCTTCAGCGCCTTGCAGATACAGGTTGCCTTTATAGCCTGCGCCCTTGCCGTCCTCATACCAGCCATATTCATAATTTACATCAGCAGTTGTTTTGTCCGGAGTTTTGGTAATAACGTTAATTACACCGCCCATTGCATCACTGCCATACAGTGCGCCTGCCGGTCCACGAATAATTTCTACTCTTTCAACATCCTCCATACGGATACGGTCTACGTCCCAGGCATTGGCAGAGTTGTAAGCAGCCTCGCCGCCTAAACGCTTGCCGTCAACCATAATCAATACGTGACGGGATTCACTGCCGCGGATGCTGACATTACTGCGTCCCTGGAAATCATTAAATACATTAACGCCCAAAGCGCCCTTTAAAGCATCATGCAAGGTTTTAGCCTGTGTCTGCTCCAGCTTTTTGCTGTCAACAATCTCTACGGTCGAAGGGGTTTCCTTAACGGTCATTGCCGTTCTGGTTGCGGTAACAACCATAGTGTCCAAGGAAAACTCCTGTAAATTCTCTTCAGCAGCGAATGCTGTCCCCCCCCAAAGTACGCTGCCGGTCAACAGGGTTGTCAGGACTAACTTGGAAAGATCTTTTTTCTGCATACTCATACCACTCCTTAAAATATATACCAATCACAGCTATGACAGATTAAAATTCGGCAAAGTCCGCCATAGGCAAAACCAGTCATTTTTACATATGTTTATTCAAATATGTGTATTTTTTGTATTATTATCTGTTTTCGTAACTATTACTGTTTACAAGTATATCATTTAAAGACTAATGAGTCAAGAAAAGTATGAAAACTGTTGCAATTTATTTTTACGTAAAAATATTAAAACCAACAAAAAATTTTACATGATACGAAGCAGAATATTTTTTATTCCATTTACCTGTTGCAGACAACAAAAAAGACTCCCAATTTCTTGGAAGCCTTGAATTGCAGTTGGTGGCGGCGCACGGATTCGAACCGCGGACACTGCGGGTATGAACCGCATG
>NZ_GL830902.1 GCF_000188175.1 Phascolarctobacterium succinatutens YIT 12067
CGGGTGCTCAGCACCTGCGAAGTTTGAGCTATATATTTATATCCAGATTTAGCCTTTATACTGTACCCATAGTACTTGACAGTCAAAAAGAGAGATTTTCCCAACTCTTGACACTGAAAAAAGGAGGTTTCCTAAATCCTTGACAATAAAAAAAGAGATTTTCCCAACTCTTGACAAAAAGAAAAAGCTGAATCCCATTTACTTGACAAAATTAGAAAGTAAAATTCCAAATTCTTGCCACTGCTCTCTTTTATTTGACTTATTATATTCGCTCTGATAAAAATAATTCTCTGTCATTTCCATTATTTTTTTATCGTCAGCATTATTCTCGATTTCCTTTTCTATCCAAGAATCATCACTAGGTTTGAATAGCATAAGTATTCCACATATACAACCAACTATTAAAGACATTGCGAGTAAAACCGCTAGTGGTTTTTTAAATAAATCAGGGAATAATTTTTCTTTCTCCGCTCTTTTTTCATTATAGAATTTATTACATTTTTCTATATGCATATTGAAATATTGAGGATCTAAATTATCTCCCAACGTCTTCATAAACTCACAAATATTTAACATTTCTGATTTAATTTCAACCTTTTCCTTAGTTTTTTGAAGTTTCGCCTCTTTCAATATATAAAATTCTTTTTCCGCATAATAATAGCATATATCGACTATATCACCAACAGCTTTAAGTTCATCTATATCACTATTTTTTCTAATTAAGTCAAATGATTTAATCGCAGCTTTTTTTAAAGCATCCAATGCAAGCTTCCTATTTTTATTTCCATCCAATACACTATTATATGCAGTGTAAAATATTTTTCCCAACTTTCAGTGTCTTTTTCAACAACTATACTATAATCAGGATATTCAATTTTTTGAGGGAATTTCTTACCTATTTCCAGCAAAAATTCTCCAATAAGAGTATCGCAATGCTCTATATACATTTTACTATATTTTATGTAACCAAATCTTTCATCTATATTTTTAGCCAAAAATTGTAAAAATCTGCAAATATCCATCATTTCTGATTTTATCATACCAGCTGCTTTTAAGTTTTCTCTTATATCTAAATCAGTAGTTTTAGATTGCAAGAGATTAAATTCCTTGCTCATATAATAATTACAACTATTTACCATACTAGCAACAGCCTTAATTTTATCTTCTTGCATTATCACTTTGCTAAAAATTAAGTCAAACGCTTGAGGAACACAAATTTTTAATAAACTAATAGCTTCATTGCTATGTATATTATCTTCTATAATCTTATTATAAGTATCGAAGAATACAGATTCCCAATTATGCTGTAAACTGTTTGCCATTAAATTCACGCCTTTCCTTAATATAAACTCCCATTATTTAATTATATCATCGTTCCTCCCCCCGCAAGCAATCGTCTACTTGTTTTTTCTGTGCCAAAAAACAACTGTATTTTTCTTCTTTTTCTCCACTTACTGAACACTTTCCGTTTTTTGTCCATTATTTCACATTCCCGCGCCTTTAAAAAAAGCTCTAAATATGATATTATATATAAATTAAGAAGCCTATTTAATGACACTCATTATCATGTTCCTATAGGTGGTTAATTATATGCTTAATAAAACTAATTTTCATTATCCTGCAATGCTGCGTGTAACAGGCAAAAACTGCGTAATCATCGGCGGCGGTGCTGTTGCTGCCCGTAAGCTGGCAACTTTGCTGAATGCCGAAGCTAACGTAACGGTTGTTGCCCCACTTTTCTGTGACGAGGTGCAAAAGCTTGCCTCAGCACAGGGCTGCACGCTCATCAAGGATTACTACAAACCGGAATATCTGCAGAATGCATTTGTGGTTATTGCCGCCACAGATAATAAGGCTGTAAACAGGCAGATTTCAGAGGCTGCGCCCTGCCTCGTCAATAATATTACCGAACCTGAGCTGAGTAATTTCACTGTCCCCTCAGCCATCAGTGAAGGTGATATTACTATTGCGTTGGCAACAGGCGGCATGCCTGCTTTTACGCGTCTGCTGAAAAAACAGTTGGAACACATTCTGACACCCGAGCTGGCTGACTTCAACAGCTTTCTGCTGCTGCAGAGGGAAGCTGTCAAAAACATCGAAAGTACGCCGCAGGAGCGGACGCAATTCTGGCGCAGTGTTTTGAAACAGGATTTACTAAATTTAGTTATAGCAGGTAAGGCTGCTCAAGCAAAGGAGAAGGTATTAGATGCAGTTAACAGTTTTAGGACTCAATCACAGAACCGCCCCCGTTGAGATCCGTGAACGTTTTAATTTTTCCAATGACAGGGTGGCAAGTATTCTGCGCCGCCTGCGCAATTACGATAATATTCCCGAAGCCATGCTGCTTTCCACCTGCAACCGCACTGAGCTGTACATGGTTATCGAAAATCCGCATGAAGCAATTCCTTTTATCAAATCATTGCTCAAGCATTTGGCAGGCGAACATTACCAAAGCGAATATTTTTACAATCTGAACGGAACAAATTGCGTCAAGCATCTGTTCCGCGTAGCATCCAGTCTTGATTCACTGATTGTCGGTGAAGGCCAGATTCTCAGCCAGATTAAAAATGCTTATCATATTGCCCGTATTAATGGTATGACAGATACGATTCTCAATACCATCATGAATAAGGCAATTGCCGTCGGCAAACGTGTGCGTACCGAAACAAAAATTGCTTACAGCAGCGTATCTGTTTCCAGCGCTGCTGTTGAACTGGCCATCAAAATTTTAGGTGACTTGAGCAAAGCACAGATTTTGGTGGTTGGTGCCGGTCATATGAGCGAGCTCACTGCACAGCATCTGTTGGACAAGGGTGCGCAAACCATCTGTGTCAGCAACCGTCACTACGAGAGAGCACAGGATTTGGCAGACAAATTTCACGGCACAGCTATTCCCTACCGTGCCATGTTCGAGCATGCCGCTGATGCAGATATTATTATAACCTCTACAGGTGCGCCGCATTACGTGCTCACCGCAGAAAATTTGGGACCGCTACTGCCCAAGCGCAACGGCAGACCGCTGATTCTGATTGATATTGCCGTTCCGCGTGACGTCGACCCCAGACTGGCCGATGTTGACGGCGTAACCATTTATAACATTGACGATTTGGAAGGCGTTGTTGATACCAATAAAAACTTCCGCGAAAAGGAAGCTCACGTTGCCGAACAGATTATCAGCGAAGAGATTGGTGCCCTCAAGGAGCGTCTGCGTTATTACACAATGCGCCCTGTTATGGTACAGCTGCATGATAAAATGAATTTCCTGCGCCAGAAGGTTTTGAAGAAGGCCTTTATTAAAATGCCGGAGCTTACCGACCATGAAAAGCGCATTATTGACCTGATGACCCAACGTCTGGAGCATAAATTCCTGCGCGAGCCTATGAAGGCTATGAATGCTGTAGCAGGCACCGCAGAGGAAGAACGCTATAAAAAGATGATGTGTGATTTATTTTTATTAAACGAAACCGGAGAGGAGTTTGGTGATGAAAGCAAAATTGACGATTGGGACTAGACAAAGTCTTTTAGCGCTTTGGCAAAGTAATCATATTGCAGCCTTACTGCGTAAGGAGTATCCTGAATGTGAGGTTGTACTGAAAAAAATTGTCACCAAAGGCGACCGTATTTTAGACGTACCCTTGGCGCAAATCGGCGGCAAGGGTTTATTTACCAAGGAAATTGAAGAGGATCTTTTAGACGGTACTGTTGACTTGGCCGTGCATAGCCTTAAGGATATGCCTACCGTTCTACCGGAAGGCCTGTGTCTGACAGCAATTACCGAGCGTGCCAACGTAGGTGATGCTTTTGTCAGCAACAAATATGCTACCTTCGAAGAGCTGCCGCTCGGTTCCGTAGTCGGCACCAGCAGCCTGCGCCGCAAGGCACAGCTGTTAGCTAAGCGTCCGGATTTGGAAATCCGCGACCTGCGCGGCAACGTTGATACCCGCCTGCGTAAGCTGGATGAAGGACTGTACGATGCTATTATTCTGGCCGCTGCAGGCTTAGAGCGTCTGGGTCACGGCGACCGTATCTCCAGCCTGATTCCTGCTGATGTCTGCCTGCCGGCTGTAGGCCAGGGCGCATTGGCAATCGAAGCGCGTACCGCGGATAAAGAAGTACGCGATATGCTGAGCTTCTTAAACGACCTGAACACCAAACAGGCTACCGATGCCGAGCGTGCCTTCTTGGGCTTACTGGAAGGCGGCTGTCAGGTTCCTATCGGCGTACATGCCGACGTTGAAGGTGAAAACATTCGCATTGAAGCAATCATTGCTGCCTTGGACGGCAGCACTATTCTGCGTGATACAATAAACGGCAAGGCTGATGACGCTGTCAGCCTCGGTCAACAGCTTGGCAAAAAAATGCTGGCTGCCGGCGGTCAGGAAATTCTGGCCTCTATTCTTTAAGGAGAGTGACATCATGACAAAACAAGGTAAAGTATATTTAATCGGTGCAGGCCCCGGCGACCCGGGCCTTCTGGGACTCAAGGCTAAGGAATGCCTGCAGACTGCAGACGCTGTTGTTTATGACCGTCTGGCAGATCCGCGTATTCTGGCCTTCGCCCGCAAGGACGCAGAAATGGTTTACGTTGGCAAAGCCAGCGCCAACCACACCATGCGCCAGCCCGATATCAACAAGCTGCTGGTAAAACTGGCTGCCGAAGGTAAGGTTGTAGCACGTTTGAAGGGCGGCGACCCCTTTGTATTCGGCCGCGGTGGCGAAGAAGCCATCGAACTGCGTGAAGCAGGCCTGCCGTTTGAGTTCGTTCCCGGCGTAACCAGTGCTATTGCTGTTGCCGAATATGCCGGTATCCCTGTTACCCATCGTCATGTAGCAACCTCCTTTGCCGTTATTACCGGTCACGAGGATCCTACTAAAGGAGAATCCACCATCCATTGGAAGGGTCTGGCAACCTCTGTTGACACTCTCGTTTTCCTCATGGGTGTAGAAAACATCGAAAAAATCAGCCGTGAGCTCATCGCTAACGGCCGCAGCGCCGACTGCCCGGCAGCTGTTATCCGTTGGGGCACTCATCCCGAGCAGCGCACTCTGATTACCACCCTCGGCAAAGCTGCCGCTGACGTTAAGGCAACCGGCATGAAGCCGCCTGCTATCTTCCTCGTCGGTGAGGTTGTACGCCTGCGTGAGCAGCTGCAATGGTTTGATAACAAACCCCTCTTCGGCAAAACCGTTATCGTTACCCGCGCACGTGCACAGGCCAGCGCTCTCACCAAAAAGCTGGAAGCACAGGGTGCCAAGGTTATCGAAGCTCCGGCAATCAAAATCGTTCCGGCAGCAGATTACGCTCCGCTGGACAACGCTATTGCCAATATCAATGACTACAAATGGCTTGTCTTCACCAGCGCTAACGGCGTAGATTACTTCTTCGAGCGTCTGGGCGCTGCTAAGAAGGACGCACGCGCCCTGGCTAATGTTACGCTTGCCGCTATCGGCAGCGCCACTGCCAAGGCTCTGGCAGAACACGGCCTCACCGCCGACCTCATTCCTTCCGCTTATAAAGCAGAAGAGCTGGCTGAAGCTCTTGCCGGCGAAATCACCGCCGGTGACAAAATCCTGCTGGCACGTGCTAAGGTTGCACGCGAAGTATTGCCCGAATCTCTGCGCAAAATCGGCGCCATCGTTGACGTCGTAACTGCTTACGAAACCGTTGCCGACTGCGAAAACAAGGATGAGCTTATCGAAGCTCTCGAAAGCGGCGAAGCAAGCATCGTAACCTTCACCAGCAGCAGCACCGTAACCAACCTGCTGGAGGTTCTCGGCGATAAGAAGGAACTGCTGAACAAGGCTGCTCTGGCTGCTATCGGCCCCGTAACCGCAGATACCCTGAAAAAGCATGGCTATACTCCGGCTATCAATGCCGCTGAATATACAATCGACGGCCTCATGACCGCTATCACAAATTTTTATAATAAATAAGGAAGTGTATCAAGATGAGTATTACCGGTTTTCCTGTATACCGTCCGCGCCGCACACGCGCTACTGAAAATCTGCGTGCAATGATCCGTGAAACTGAGGTTTCCGTAAAAGACTTAATCTATCCGCTTTTCGTCGTTCCCGGCGAAAACGTTAAACATGAAATCGAATCTCTGCCCGGCAACTACCACTGGTCCATCGACCGCGTTATGGAATGTGTTGACGAGGTTGTTGAGCTGGGTATTCCCGCTGTCCTGCTCTTCGGCGTACCGTCCTACAAGGATGCTGTCGGCAGCAGCGGCTGGGATATGAACGAACCTGTACAGCAGGCCTGCAAGCTGATTAAAGAAAAATACCCCGAGCTGGTTATCATTACCGACGTCTGCCTGTGCGAATACACCGAGCATGGTCATTGCGGCGTACTGCAAAACGGCTGCACCGTAAACAACGATGAAACTCTGCCGCTGCTGGCTAAGGTTGCTGTTTCCCATGCTCAGGCCGGTGCTGACATGATTGCTCCTTCCAACATGATGGACGGTTATGTTAAGGCTATCCGCGAAGCACTGGATGCAGCAGGCTTCAACCATATTCCTATCATGGCTTATTCCGCAAAATTTGCTTCCGCATATTACGGTCCCTTCCGCGCCGCAGCAGACTCTGCTCCGTCCGCAGGCGACCGCAAAGGCTACCAGATGGACCCCGCCAACAGCGACGAGGCTCTGCGCGAGGTTTCTCTGGATATTGAAGAAGGCGCAGACATCGTCATGGTTAAACCGGCTCTGGCCTTCCTCGACATTGTGCAACGTGTACACGAAACCTTCAACCGTCCGCTGTGTGTTTATAATGTCAGCGGCGAATACGCTATGGTTAAAGCTGCAGCTGAAAAAGGCTGGATTGACGAAAAACGTATCGTTATGGAAACCATGCTTGGCTTCAAGCGTGCCGGTGCCAAAATGATTATTACCTACCATGCGCTTGATGTAGCAAAATGGCTGCAAGGCAAATAAGGAGATATTACAATGGAACATACAAAATCTCAGGCTGCTTTTGAGGAAGCACGCCAATATATCCCCGGCGGCGTTAACAGCCCCGTACGCTCCTTCCGCAGTGTCGGCGGTGTACCGCCGTTCATCTCCGGCGGCAAGGGCAGCAAAATCTATGACATCGACGGCAACGAATACATCGACTACGTTATGTCCTATGGTCCGCTGCTCATGGGCCATGTACCCGACTGCGTAACTGACGCTATCAAGGCTGCGGCTGAAAAGGGCACCTCCTACGGCGCTCCGACTGTTGCCGAAACCGAGCTGGCAAAATTAATCTGCTACCTTGTTCCGTCCATGGATATGGTCCGCATGGTCAACAGCGGTACCGAAGCAACCATGAGCGCTCTGCGCTTAGCACGTGCCTACACCGGCCGTGACTGCATCATCAAATTCATCGGCTGCTACCATGGTCACCATGACAGCCTGCTTGTTAAAGCAGGCAGCGGCGGAGCTACCTTCGGCGTACCCGACAGCCCGGGCGTACCCAAGGCAGTAGCAGCAACCACTATTACCGTACCGTTCAACGACCTGCCTGCTCTGGAAAAGGTTTTTGCCGAACGCGGCGAAGAAATCGCCTGCGTTATCATGGAGCCTACTCCGGGCAACATGGGCCTGGTTCTTCCGCACGAAGGCTTCCTGGAAGGTGTACGTGCCATCACTAAAAAATATGGCGCTCTCCTCATCTGCGATGAGGTTATGAGCGGCTTCCGCAGCGCTCAGGGCGGCAGCCAGTCCCTCTATGACATCGATCCCGATATCACCTGCCTCGGCAAGGTAATCGGCGGCGGTCTGCCTGTTGCTGCTTACGGCGGCAAGCGCGAAATCATGCAAATGGTTTCTCCTGCTGGCCCGATGTATCAGGCAGGTACCTTAAGCGGTAACCCGCTGGCTATGGCTGCAGGTATTGCAGCACTCACCTATATGGAGCAGAACGATGTCTGCAACCGCGCAGAAAGCCTTTGCGCTATTCTGACCGGCGGCTTGGAAAAGGCAGCAGCTAAGGCCGGTGTACCTGTACAGATTCATCGCCTCGGCAGCATGTTCACCGTCTTCTTCAACAATAAACCGGTAACTGATTTTGACAGTGCTGCAGCCAGCGATCTGGAAGCCTTCAAAATCTACTTCCATTCCATGCTGGAGCAGGGTATCTATCTGCCTCCTTCCCAGTTCGAAACAAACTTCGTTTCCGTTGCTCACAATCCCGAGGATTTGCAAAAGACTATTGATGCTGCGGAAATTGCCTTTGCTGAAGTTGCCAAAGCAAGAAAATAACAGCTAAAGCATTATAAAAAATAAGCGTGCAGGCTTGCACAAGCTGACATCAGTCAGCAGTAAGCCTGCACGCTTTTAGTTTTAAATTTTAAAATCTCATCTTAGCCACGAATCAGTTTAATAGAAGGTACTGCTGCTCTGACAAATTTCCACAGCAGCACGGAAATACTGCAATCCATAACCGAATGCAACACAGTACCCGCACCCACCAGCACGATAACACTCATAACAAAACCATTGGACAGCTGCTCTTGCGTAAACATATAACCGCTGAAGAAGAAGGGGGCTACCACAAGCACTTCTCCCAAAGCATGCAATACGGCAAGTCCCAGATTCAGACCGATACCGGCCACGAAGCTCTCCATAATATTCGGATAGCGCCTAATAATTAATGCACCGACCAGAGCGAAAATGATATGGGTTGCTGCACGCGCAGCGATAATCAGGGGTGTGGTTACAAAAAAGCCCATCGTTGTACCAAGGCAGACAGCAGCTGCCACCTTAGGCGAAATAAACATTGCCAAAAAAATTGCCGCATGCGCACCCAAAGTAAAGGACATCGGTCCGATAATCACCTTCGGCATAACCATAGGTACAACCAAACCTATAGCGCACAATACGCCTGCGAGAACAAGTTGATAAATATTTTTATGTTCCAAGAGTATTTCCTCCTATTCAAGTATTAGCTAGTGATTATAGCACTATTCGAGATAACTTGCAAATACTATGTAAAAATGATTTTTTAAAATTAGGTTATTCACTTCTCCCGGTGGATTTATCCCGATAATTTCCCACTTATCCCCAGTTTTTCACAAAAGTTATCCACAATGTGCATAACTTTTGTGGATTGGTGGATAAAAGCTGTGCATTACCTTTATAAAAATCTCGCTATCCATAAATACTTCCGTCTGTTGCTTATTATTTCACCGGCTCTTCCTCTTAGATTTGACTTATTATCCATAATAGCATATAATTTAAGTAGGTTTATAGATAATTACCGAGTTTAACTCAAAGGTGGAGAATCAATGAAAATATCAACAAAAGGACGCTATGCCTTGCGCATGATGCTGGATTTGGCAGAGCATCAGCAGGACGGCTTTGTTGCCCTCAAGGACATTGCGGCAAGACAAAACATTTCCAAAAAATACTTGGAGCAGATTGTGCCTATTCTGAATAAATCCAACTTTCTGCAGGCTAACCGCGGCTTTCAGGGCGGTTATCGTTTGGTTAATGCACCGCGTGAGTATACTGTCGGCAGCATTCTGCGCCTTACAGAAGGCAACCTTACACCGGTAGCGTGTCTGGACTTTAACCCTGTAGGCTGCGAGCGCCGCAACGAATGCATTACCTTGCCGCTGTGGCAGGGACTGAACAAGGTTATTGCAGACTATCTGGACAATATCACTCTGCAGGATATTCTCGACAATTATAAAGCTCGCAGCATTGATAATTATTCAATTTAATGCTTAACCGCCGGTTACATAAAGCCGGCGGTTTTTTGCGCTCTAAATTAAAGAAAGCAGTCCGCGCGGACTGCTTTCTTTTGGTTAGGAAATGGGATGTGATATGTATTTTATCTGCTTATTCAGCAAATAACGGAGTGGAGAGATAACGCTCGCCGGTATCAGGCAGCAGCGCTACGATAACCTTGCCCTTGTTTTCCGGACGTTTTGCCAGCACAGTTGCCGCATATACAGCAGCACCGGAGGAAATGCCTATGAGCACGCCCTCCTTATGGGCAATAGCACGACCGGTTTTGAAGGCATCCTCGTTTTCAACAGCGATGATTTCATCATATACCTTGGTATCTAAAGTGTCAGGTACAAAGCCTGCGCCGATACCCTGAATTTTATGCGGACCGGCAACACCTTTGGAAAGTACCGGAGAACCTGCAGGCTCTACAGCAACAACCTTCACATTGGGATTTTGGGATTTCAGATATCCGCCTACACCGGAAAGAGTACCGCCGGTACCTACGCCGGCAACAAAGATATCAACCTTGCCTTCGGTATCCTGCCAGATTTCCGGACCGGTAGATGCTCTGTGAGTTGCAGGGTTAGCAGGATTGGTGAACTGGCTGGGGATAAAGCTGTTCGGAGTGCTTTCTGCCAGCTCCTGAGCTTTGGCAATCGCACCTTTCATACCCTTAGCACCGTCAGTCAGCACAAGCTGTGCGCCATAAGCCTTCAGCAGATTGCGGCGTTCAACGCTCATGGTTTCAGGCATAGTCAAAATGATTTTGTAACCGCGGGCAGCAGCTACGGATGCCAGACCGATACCGGTGTTGCCGCTGGTGGGCTCAATAATAGTAGCCCCCGGCTTAAGAACACCCTTAGCCTCTGCATCATCAATCATTGCTTTGGCAATTCTATCTTTGACGCTGCCGGCGGGATTGAAGTATTCCAGCTTGCCCAGAATTTTTGCTTCCAGCTTGTTTTCAGCTTCGTAGTTTTTCAGCTCCAGCAGCGGAGTGCCGCCAATCAAATCAGTAATGCTAGTATAAATTGCCATAATAAATCGCTCCTTTATCTTCATCTAATCAGTATATTATCGTTGTATAGTTTTTCTTTCTTATATTAACAGGTAACCAGAGGCAACATCGTGTATCAAAATGCAAGCTTTTCATTAGTATAATCCCTCATTTTCTCTGTTTTGTAATCTCTAGTAATCATAGTTTATTTATAGGTATTATTATACTGTTTTTTTTCTTACTGTCAACAAAAAGAATTACAATTTTCTTTGCTTGACAAAAAAACGTCTGTAATGTACCATATGAAACATATTAAGACAGTAGGAATTGAATTTTACTCAAAATACGCCGCAAAAAGACGCTGACTCTGTAAATCTCACGCCGGTAAGCGTATAATATAAAAGTAAAAGCAGGATTTCCGCTATTGAAGGAGAATATTTTACTATTATGGAAAAGCAATTTATCTATGCAGATAATGCAGCTACAACAAAAATGAGCGACGTTGCCGTTAGAGCAATGCTGCCCTATCTTCAGGAAATATATGCCAATGCTTCCAGCGTGCACCTTTTAGGTCAGCGCAGTGCAGCAGCTTTGTTTAGCGCACGGCAGCAGGTGGCACAGGTACTGAACTGTGCGCCGAAGGAAGTTTTCTTTACCTCCGGCGGCAGCGAAGCAGATAACCAGGCGCTTATCAGCGCTGCGGCCCTCGGCAAAAAGCAGGGCAAATGCCATATCGTTTCCACTGCCATGGAGCATCATGCTATTTTGCACACGCTTGAAGCGTTGGAAGCACAAGGCTTTACCGTAACACTGCTGCGTCCGCAGGCTGACGGCATCGTCACCGCTACGCAGGTAGCAGAAGCTATTACAGATACCACCTGTCTTATTTCCGTCATGTACGCCAACAACGAAACAGGTGCCATCCAGCCTATACGCGAAATCGGTGCTCTCTGCCGCAAGCGCGGCGTGCTTTTCCATACCGACGCCGTGCAGGCCGCAGGACATCTTACTATTAACGTACAGCGCGATAACATCGATATGCTTTCGCTTTCCGCACACAAATTCCATGGGCCGAAGGGCATCGGCCTTTTATTTGCCAAGAGCAATATCCAGCTCACAAGCCTTATCCGCGGCGGCGGTCAGGAGCGCGGCAAGCGTGCCGGTACCGAAAATCTTCCCAGCATCATCGGACTTGCCACAGCGCTTAAAGATGCACAGGAGCATATGCAGCAAAATACTGCTTATATCACAGGTCTGCGCGATGCTCTGCGCAACGGTTTAGATAAAATTGACGGCGCCGGTTTTAACGGCAGCCGTGAGCATTGCCTGCCCGGTACTGTCAACTACAGCTTTCAGGGAGTAAACGGCGAAACACTGCTTTCGCTGCTTTCTAACGAAGGTATCTGCTGCTCGTCCGGCTCTGCCTGCTCCGCAGGCTCGCTAGAGCCCAGTCATGTACTGCTCGCCCTCGGCCTGAGCCACGAAACAGCGAAAAGCGCTCTGCGCTTTTCGCTGTGCGAATACAATACTATGGACGAAGTTCAAACAATTATAACTAAGGTTACAGAAGCGGTAAACCGCTTACGGAGGTAAAAATATGCTGTCAACAGCTGCCAATTTAATAAATAAGCTCGCCTGTGAGCATGACCTAAGCGACGCAGAGCTGTTGACGCTGATAACAAGCACTGAACCTGACATCAACAAGCTGCTCGCCTGCGAAGCTGATAAACTCCGCCGTCAATATTACGGCGACAAGGTCTATATCCGTGGTCTGATTGAATTCACCAACTACTGCAAAAACAACTGCTACTACTGCGGTATCCGCGCCGGCAACAGCCTCGCGGAACGCTACCGTCTGACGCAGGAGGAAATCCTGGCCTGCTGCGCCGAAGGCTATAGGCTCGGCTTCCGCACCTTCGTGCTGCAGGGTGGCGAGGATGCGTATTATACGGATGACAAAATCTGCGCCATCGTCAGCGCCATCCGCAAGCAGCATCCCGACTGCGCCATTACACTGTCCATTGGCGAAAAAAGCCGTGCCGGCTATAAGGCATACTTCGATGCAGGCGCCAACCGTTATCTGCTGCGCCACGAAACAGCGGATGCGGAGCATTACGCCAAGCTGCATCCAGACTGCATGAGCCTGGAAAACCGCAAGCGCTGCCTGTTTGACCTCAAGGAAATCGGTTATCAGGTTGGTTCCGGCTTCATGGTAGGCTCCCCCTACCAGACGCCACAAAACCTTGTCAGCGACCTGCGCTTTCTGCAAAAGCTGCAGCCTGATATGATTGGCATAGGTCCTTACATTACGCATGAACACACACCATTTAAGGATATGACCAGCGGCACATTGAAACAGACGTTGCGCCTGCTGTCTATCCTGCGACTGCTCTTCCCTTACGCGCTGCTGCCTTCGACAACAGCGCTCGGCACCATCCATCCCCAAGGACGCGAGCTGGGGCTGCAGGCCGGTGGCAACGTCGTGATGCCTAACCTTTCTCCGATAGGAGTACGCAAAAAATACGAGCTGTACGCCAACAAAATCTGCACCGGCGAGGAGGCAGCCCAATGCCGTGGCTGTCTGGAAGCACGTGTAAAAATAGCAGGCTATAACATAGTAACCGACAGAGGCGATGTACGCCGCACTTTAGATAAACCAGAAGGAGAAAAATTATGAACAAGAAAGCACTAATCGCTATGAGCGGCGGCGTTGATTCCAGCGTTTCCGCATTGATGATGCTGGAGCAGGACTACGAATGCACCGGTGTAACCATGAAGCTTTTTGCCAACGAGGATATCGGTGTTTCCAAAGCCAACAGCTGCTGCTCCATTGATGATGTAGCAGATGCCCGCAGCGTAGCAACCAGCCTTGGCATGCTTTACTACGTTTTCAACTTTGCCGACCGCTTTGAACGCGACGTTATCGACCGTTTTGTTGACGCTTACGTTAACGGCAGAACACCTAACCCCTGCATTGACTGCAACCGTTATCTGAAATTCGACCAACTTTTCGTGCGCGCACAGGAGCTTGGCTGTGACTATGTTGTCACCGGCCACTATGCGCAAATCAGCTATGATGAAGCCAAAGGCCGCTATCTGCTGCGCAAGGCAGTTGATCCTTTGAAGGATCAGAGCTATGTGCTTTATGCGCTCACACAGGAGCAGTTGGCACACGCTATGTTCCCTCTCGGAGGCCTGTATAAGACACAGGTACGCGAAATTGCCGAAAAGCATGGCTTCGTCAACGCTCAAAAGCATGACAGTCAGGATATCTGCTTTATCCAGACCGGCACCTACGCTGATTTCATCGAAGCACGCCTGGGCAGGAAATTCAATCCCGGTAACTTTGTAGACGAAGCAGGCAACGTGCTCGGCAGACACAAGGGTATTATCCATTACACCGTAGGCCAGCGCAAAGGCCTGGGCTTGGCACTGCCGCAACCTATGTACGTTAAAGAGATTGACACCAAGAACAACGCTGTTATCCTCACAACAAACGAGGGACTGTTTACAAAAAACGTTACAGCCAAGAACATCAACCTTATCGACTGCGACGCTATCACCGAACCGCGCCGTGTGAAAGCACGCATCCGTTACCATCAGCAGGAGCAATGGGCAACTGTTACCCAGCCTGACGCAGATACTCTGCAGCTCGTTTTCGACGATCCTCAGCGCGCTATCACCAAAGGCCAGTCCGTTGTTATGTATGACGGTGACGTAGTTGTCGGCGGCGGCACAATCGTATAATACCCTGCAAATTAAAGAGGCTGGGACAAAACCACCCTCTCAAAC
>NZ_GL830903.1 GCF_000188175.1 Phascolarctobacterium succinatutens YIT 12067
CGGACACTCATTCGCTAAAATTGCTATTCCTTGCACGATATTACCTCTCGCTCGATTTACTTGCTTTCTTATCAATCAGCATTGTTCTGCGGACGTGCTTCTTGGATTTACATTGCTGCAATATACTATTGCGACGCACCTGCTTCCCTTCCTTTCCATAAAAAATTCAAAAATCCTTATACACTGGACGAATATTCGCAAAAATTAAATGAACGAAAAATATTGACAGTTTTAAGAAGAAATAGTATCATTATTGTTAACTGTTCGACAGAATATATATACAAGAACAGAATTTGTTTTTTATGAAGGGAAAGAAAACTATGAAAATGACAAACTTCAGATGGAAGGTAGCGTGGCTGATCTTTGCTATCAGCTTTGTATCCTACATGGACCGCGTTAACCTTTCTGTTGCAACACCCGTAATCATGAAGGAATTTGGCTTTACTAAAATTGATATGGGCCTCATTCAATCCTTCTTCTTCGCTGGTTATGCTTTGATGCAGGTTCCCGGCGGTATGGTTGCCGAAAAATTCGGCCATCGCTTTACCGGTTCTATCGCCTGCGCCTGGTGGTCAATTTTTACTGCTTTAACTGCAGTAGCAAGCGGTAAGTACACCTTTGCAATTGTACGTTTGATGTTTGGCTTGGGCGAAGCACCGATTTATCCTGCGTTCGCTATGGCGGAACACAAATGGTTTAATAAAGACGAAAAGGGCAAGGCAAGCTCCTTTATTCTTAACGGCTGCTTCTTTGGTCCTGTAGTCGGTCCTGCTGTTGTAGTATGGCTGATGACAACCTTTGGCTGGCATCATGTATTCCTTAGCTTCGGTGTAGTCGGTCTGCTCTTGGCTTGGGCTTGGCATAAATATGTTACTGATGATCCGAAGGACAGTCCTTATGTTAATGAAGCAGAATTGGCTCACATCAACGAGGGCCGTGTGGAAGCAACCGGTGAAAAACAGATTGCTCCGTGGGGCAAGCTGCTGCGTTCTTCCCAATTCTGGGCTTTGGGCATTCAGTTCCTGATTACCGATTACATTATGTACGTATTCTTGGCATGGCTGCCGATGTACCTCATGGAGGTGCACAAATTCTCCTTAGCTAAAATGGGTATTTGGGCTGCTGCTCCCTGGATTTCTCTGATGGCTGTGGTTACTCTTTGCGGTCACTATTCCGATAAACTGCTGCGCAACGGCATGTCTCAGAACATGGTTAAGACTGCAACCGGTGCTGCTGGCATTCTGCTGTGTGCAGGTGCACTGTACATTTCCACCCGTACTGCTGATCCGATGATGAATGTTCTCTGGCTTTCCGTATCCTTAGGCTCTCTTGGTCTGACCATGAGTGCTTCCTGGTCCAGTGTAATCACCATGGGCGGCAAATTTGCAGGCTCTGTATCTGGTTGGATGAACTTCTGGGGCAATATCGGCGGCGTACTGGCTCCGACCGTTACTGCCTGGTTTGCAACCAACTATGGCTGGCAGGCTGCTTTGGCAGCAACTGCTGTAACCGGTATCTGCGGTGCCATTGCCTGGTTCTTTGTAAAGCCTGATAAAGCAATTGTATAATAAGAGATAAGCTATAACGCTTTTAAGACAGACACCTCGACATGCTTTAAGTATATCGGCGGTGTCTGTTTTTGATTATGCTATTTTCTTATACTGGACAAATAGCGCGATATGCTGTATAATATCCTAGAAGTTCATAACAGACAGTTCGTAACCATCCTGTCTATAAATAAAACTACGGGCGATGTACTGGCGCCGGCCGGTATTTTTTATGTATGCAAGGATTTCGTCTGTAGATGACGGAATCCTTTTATATTTTGTGGACTTTGCCCGCTCGTTATCGGGAGGAAAAAATGAAGGTTTTAGTATTATTAAGCGGTGGCGTAGACAGCTCAACCTGTCTGGCACTGGCAAAAGAAAAATACGGTGATAATGTTCTGGCCTTGTCGATGTCCTATGGTCAGAAGCATGCTAAGGAGCTTGCAGCAGCGCAGGCTATTGCCGATTATTATCATGTGGAGCTGCTGCATATGGATTTGTCGAAGATTTTTGCACACAGCAAATGCTCTCTGCTCCAGGGCTCGGAGGAAAGCGTTCCGCACGCATCTTATGCAGAGCAGCTGAAGGAAAGCAAGGGTGAGCCTGTCAGCACTTATGTACCGTTCCGTAATGGCTTGTTCCTGTCTGCTGCGGCAAGTATTGCCTTGGAATATGAATGCAATGAGATTTACTACGGGCCCCATGCCGATGATGCTGCAGGCAACGCTTATCCTGATTGCAGCGTCGAATTTAACGAGTCGATGAATTTGGCAGTATATCTGGGAAGCGGCCGCAAGGTGCGTTTGGTTGCTCCCTTTGTCGACAAAACAAAGAAGGATATAGTTGCCGAGGGCTTGCGTCTTGGCGTTCCCTATGAGCTTACATGGAGCTGTTATGACGGTGACGAAAAGCCCTGTCACAAGTGCGGTACCTGTATTGACCGTGAAGCAGCCTTTGCTGCCAACGGTGTTGTTGATCCCTTAGCAGAGGTTTAAAGGAGGTAAGGATAATGAAGAGTTTAAGTAACCAAAAATTAGTATTTTCCGCATTATGCATTGCTTTATATATTGTTGTGATGATTTGTACCCAAAGTTTTGCTTTTGGTCAGTATCAGATTCGTATTGCTACTGCGTTGTATGGTCTGAGTGCTATTTTCCCGTTTCTGATTCTGCCGTTTGGCTTGGCAAACGTTGTCAGCAACACGGTGATGGGCGGTCTTGGTCTGCCGGATATTATCGGCGGGTTCATTGTGGGTATCGTAACGACCAGCATTATTGTGTTTGCTAAGCGTCGTGGCTGCGGCAACTGGATTATCTGGGCTGCGGTTACCTTTGTACCGGGACTTGGTGTTCCTGTATGGTTGAGTGTACTGCTGGATATTCCCTATCTGGTGCTGGCAAGCAGTCTGCTGATTGGTCAGTGCATCTGCGGTATTGCGAGTGTAATGCTGGTTACCGCTTTGGAACGTGTGGGAGCAGGCAAACTGTTTGCATTTGATGGAGGTAAACAATAATGACAAGTGGCAGAAGTAAAGAAGAATTACAGGGCGTAAGCCTGTTAGGCAATAAAACTGCTTATAAAAGCGATTATGCGCCGGAGGTTTTGGAATCTTTCCCAAATAAGCACCCGCAAAATGATTACTGGGTTAAATTTAATTGCCCGGAATTCACCAGCCTTTGTCCGATGACAGGACAACCTGATTTTGCGACTATCTATATTTCCTATGTTCCGGACGAACGTCTGGTAGAAAGCAAATCTCTGAAGCTGTATCTCTTCAGCTTCCGTAATCACGGTGATTTCCATGAGGATTGCGTAAACATCATTATGAAGGATCTTATTAAGCTGATGGAGCCTAAATATATTGAGGTTTGGGGCAAATTCCTGCCGCGCGGCGGTCTGTCCATCGATCCGTATGCCAACTACGGCAAGCCGGGAACCGAATGGGAGCAGGCTGCGAAGAAGCGTCTTTTCATGCATGATATGTATCCCGAAACAGTTAATAACAGATAAAAAAATTTTGAGCTGTTGCGTAATGCGGCAGCTCTTTTTTTGTGCTTTGTGAACAAATCAGCAGAAAAAACTATTTTTAGACAGTTTAAGTTAGCGATAGCTAATCAAAGACTGATTTTAACAAAAATTTTTCGATAAACACTAATACAGCACTTTATTTCTTAATTAGAGTATGCTATAATGAGCTATAGACAAATAATTCACTTATTTGTATTGAATCTGTGGGACACGAAAAGTACCACGAGGGACAAAACACGTCAAGGGATGTAACTGGTTATGGATAGTATTATTAATCTGCAAAAGAAAATTGTACCGGAGCTGACTGATTTGCTCGTACAGCGTTACCAGATTTTGCGTCAGGTGAGTCACGAAGCGCCGATAGGCCGACGTGCGCTGGCTGCAAGACTGGGACTCAGCGAAAGAGTGCTGCGTGCTCAGGTTGATTTTCTCAAGAAAAGCGGCTTGCTGGATTTTTCTTCCAGCGGCATGAGCGTAACTGATGAGGGAGCGGATATTCTTAAGGAGCTGGCGGATTATGTACGCAAGCTGCAGGATATTTCGTTTTTGGAAAGCACTCTCAGTGATACGCTGAAGATTGGCAAGGTTGTCATTCTTCCCGGCGATTCCGATCAGGAGGATGTTGTCAAACGCGAAATCGGCCGTACTGCAGCGCATATTCTCAGCAAGCTGCTGAGCGATGGCAATAAGCATATAGTTGCTGTCAGCGGCGGTACTACTATGGCAGCGATGGCAGCTAATGTTTCCGGTTCCCAGCCTAATACGGTGGTTGTACCGGCTCGTGGCGGCTTGGGTGATAACGTGGAACTGCAGGCCAATACGATTGCAACTGTCCTGGCGCAAAAGCTCGGAGCATCCTACCGTCAGCTTTATGTTCCCGACTGTGTAAGCGAGGATATCTTAAACAGTATTCTTAAAGAGGATATCGGTGTACGTGCTGTCGTTGATATTATCAAGCAGGCGGATATTCTTGTCCACGGTGTAGGCCGTGCCAGTGTTATGGCAAGACACAGACGCTTAGGCAGCGAGGTAATTGCCAAGCTGGAGGCGGACGGTGCTGTAGGCGAGGCGTTCGGTCAGTATTGCGCTTTGGACGGCAGACAGGTTTATATGACTAATAATGCCGGCCTGATGCTGCAGGATTTGCAACACATCGGCACAATCATCGGTATTGCCGGAGGTAAATCGAAGGCTGCCGCAATTTTATCGGTTATTCGTGCTTCCAGACAGGATATTTTGATTACCGATGAGGCTGCAGCGCATGAGATTCTCAAAATGGCTAAAGAGCAATAAACAAGTGAAGCTCTTAAAGTATTAATTTGTTACTGAGCACATTTGTGCAAAATTTAGATTCTCTCAGAATTAAGGAGGAAATTATTATGACAAAAGTAGGTATTAATGGTTTTGGCCGTATCGGCCGCGAGGTTTTCCGTGTAGCATTCAACAATCCTGAAGTAGAGGTTGTTGCTGTCAACGATCCTGGCGACATCACCGCTTTGGCTCACCTGTTGAAATATGACTCTATCCATGGCACCTTCAATCATGAAGTCAGCATCGAAGGCAACTACATTATTGTTGACGATCGCAAAATCGAAGTATTTGCTTGCCTGGATCCTGCACAGATTCCTTGGGGCGAAGCAGGTGCTGAAATTGTTGTAGAATCCACCGGCCGTTTCACCGAAGCTGCAAAGGCTGCAGCTCATCTGCATGACACTGTTAAAAAGGTTATCATCTCAGCTCCTGCAAAAGGCGAAGATATTACCATCGTTATGGGTGTTAACGAAGACAAATATGATCCTGCAAAACACAACATCATTTCCAACGCTTCCTGCACCACCAACTGCCTGGCTCCGTTCACCAAAGTATTGCTGAACAAATTCGGTATCGAAAGCGGTCTGATGACCACTGTTCACTCCTACACTAATGACCAGAGAATCCTGGACCTGCCGCATAAAGACCTGCGCCGTGCTCGCGCTGCTGCTTGCTCCATCATCCCGACTACTACCGGTGCTGCAAAAGCAGTTGCTCTGGTTCTGCCGGAACTGAAGGGTAAACTGAACGGCTTTGCAATGCGCGTTCCGACTCCGAACGTTTCCATCACCGACCTGACTGTACTGCTGCAAAAAGACACCACTGCCGAAGAAATCAACGCAGTGCTGAAGGAAGCTGCTGAAGGCGAACTCAAAGGCATCATGGGCTACAGCGACGAACCGCTGGTATCCCGCGATTACAACGGCTGCCCGCTGAGCTCCATTATCGACGGCCTGTCCACCATGATGGTTGGTCCTCGCATGGCTAAGGTTGTAAGCTGGTACGACAACGAATGGGGTTATTCCAACCGCGTAGTTGACCTGGCTGCTTATATTGCTAAAAAAGGTCTGTAATAAAGGAGATTCTTATCCGTGGATAAAAAAACTGTACGTGACTTAGACGTTGCCGGTAAAAAAGTACTGGTACGCGTAGATTTTAACGTTCCTCTGAATGATAAAGGTGAGATTACCGATGATACCCGCATCACCGCATCTCTGCCGACCATTCAATATCTGTTGGAGCAAAAGGCTGCTGTTATTTTAATGGCACATCTCGGCCGTCCTAAAGGACAGGTTAAACCGGAATTGTCTTTGGCTCCCGTAGCTAAGCATTTGGGCAAGCTGCTGGGCAAAAAGATTCTGTTTGCTCCGGACTGCGTAGGCGAAGCTGCACAGGCTGCTGCCAGCAAGCTGAAACCGGGCCACATCCTGCTGTTGGAAAACCTGCGTTTCCATAAGGAAGAAGAAAAGAACGACATGGAATTTGCCGAGAAGCTGGCTTCTTTGGCAGACCTGTATGTCAATGACGGCTTCGGTGTATCTCACCGCGCACATGCTTCTGTAGAAGGCGTAACCCACTTCCTGCCTGCAGCTGCAGGCTTCCTGCTGGAAAAGGAAATCCAGTATGTAGGTCAGGCTGTAACCAATCCGCTGCATCCTTTCGTTGCTATTATCGGCGGTGCTAAGGTAAGCGACAAAATCGGCGTTATCAGCAACCTGCTCGATAAGGTTGATACCCTGCTTATCGGCGGCGGTATGGCTAACACCTTCCTGGCTGCACAAGGCTACAAAATGGGCAAGTCCCTGGTAGAAGAGGATAAGCTGGACCTGGCTAAAGAGCTTTTGGCTAAGGCTAAGAAAAATAAAGTAAATATGCTGCTGCCTACCGATCTGGTAATGGCTGCTGCATTTGCTCCCGACGCCGAGCATGTAACCGAAAAGGTGAAAAACCTGAATCAGGCTTATATGGCTCTGGATATCGGTGCGGAAACCAGCAAGGCTTATGCGGAAGCTCTGGCTGACGCTAAGATGATTGTATGGAACGGACCGATGGGCGTTTTTGAAATGGATGCATTCTGCAAGGGTACCGAGGCTGTAGCGAAGGCTGTAGCCAAGAGCCGTGCTACCAGCATTGTCGGCGGCGGCGACAGCGTTGCTGCTATCGAAAAGCTGGGTCTGGCTAAACGCATTACCCACATTTCCACCGGTGGCGGTGCTTCTCTGGAATATCTGGAAGGCAAGGTACTGCCCGGCGTTGCTGCGCTGGATGACCTGCGCCGCAAAATGATTGCCGGCAACTGGAAAATGCACAAAACCGTAAGCGAGGCTGTAGCGCTTGCTGAGGATATTGTTATGGAAACTAACGGTACCTTGAACGAGGTTGTTATTTTCCCGCCGTTCACCGCACTGGAAACTGTTGCGGATGCTATCGACGGCAAGCACGTAGGCTACGGCGCACAGGATTTGCATTGGGAAGACAAGGGTGCCTTCACCGGCGCTGTTTCCGGTGCGATGATTGCCGATATCTGCGCTGAATATGTTCTCGTTGGTCACAGCGAACGCCGTACCATTTTCGGTGAGAACGAAAAAATTGTTGCCAGCAAGATTATTGCCGCTTACCGCAACGGCCTGAAGCCGATGCTGTGCGTTGGTGAAAATCTGGCTGAGCGTGAAGCAGGCAAAACTGCCCGCAAAATCAATATGCAGCTGAAGAGCGCTCTGCGTGTAATTTCTGCAGAGGATGCAGAAAACCTTGTTGTTGCTTATGAGCCTATCTGGGCTATCGGCAGCGGTAAGGCTGCTACTCCGGAGGATGCTTTGGAAGTATGCACTCTGATTCGTGAAAAAATAGGCAAAATCTTTACACCTGATATTGCCCGCAAGGTTCGTATTCTTTACGGCGGCAGTGTTAATGAAAAGAACGCTGCTTCCTTCAACCTCAGCGGTATTGACGGTGTGCTTGTTGGCGGTGCAAGCCTGAAGGCTGACACCTTTGCCGCAATCGTAAGAAGCTTTTAATAAGACCTCGGAGAAAGCACCTGTTGCTTTCTCCTTCGTCTTTAGGAATTTGATAATGAAAAAACCAGTTTTACTAATGATTCTAGATGGTTGGGGCATTGCTCCCGCAGACAAAACAAACGCTGCGGCGATGGCAAAAACTCCTAACCTGGACAGTTATTTTGCAAATTATCCTCATACAACCTTGGAAGCCAGCGGCAAGGCTGTCGGCCTGCCTGCAGGTCAGATCGGTAATTCCGAGGTAGGTCACCTGAATATCGGTGCCGGCCGCATTATCTACCAAAGCCTGACACGCATTGACAAGGCGATTGAGGATGGCGATTTGTATAAGAACAAAGAGCTCAGCAGGGTGATGGACGAAACGAAGCAGGCAGGCAAGGCGCTGCATCTTCTGGGACTGTTATCCGACGGCGGCGTACACAGCCACATTGAGCATCTTTTGGCACTTATCTGCATGGCTAAGGTTAAAGGCCTGACCAAGGTTTATGTGCATGCCTTCCTGGATGGACGTGATGTCGGTCCGAAAACAGCTTTGGAATATATCCATGAGCTGGAAGATGGCATGGCGCAGATTGGCGTAGGCAAGATTGCTACCGTCAGCGGACGCTATTACGCAATGGACCGCGACAAGCGCTGGGAGCGCGTGGAGCGTGCCTATAAAGCACTGGTGCTGGGCGATGGCGGCAAGGCTGCAAGCGCTGCTGCCGGCGTAGAAGCATCCTATGCCGCAGGTGTAACGGATGAGTTTGTTGAACCCTTCACTGTTGACGGCGTAGATGGCAAAATCACTGCCGGGGACGGTGTGATTTTCTTCAATTTCCGTCCTGACAGAGCACGTGAAATTACCCGTGCGCTGCATGATGAGGACTTCCCGTATTTTGCACGTCCCGAGGGCGCACGCCCTGTAAATTATGTGTGCATGACGCAGTATGATGCTACAATTACCGCACCGGTAGCCTTTCCTCCGGAGGAGATTAAGGATACATTGGGTGAGGTGTTGGCACAGCATGGACTGCACCAGCTGCGCATTGCGGAAACCGAAAAATATGCGCATGTAACCTTCTTCTTCAACGGTGGTGTGGAAGCTCCGAATGCTAATGAAGAGCGTATTCTGATTCCTTCGCCGAAGGTTTCAACCTATGATTTGCAGCCGGAAATGAGCGCCGAAGAGGTTACGCAGGCACTATTGGCAGAGCTGGATAAGGATAAATTTGATGCGATTATCTTGAACTTTGCAAATCCGGATATGGTTGGTCATACCGGTGTGCTCAGCGCTGCGATTACCGCTATGGAAAAGGTTGATGACTGTGCCGGACGCATTGTACGCAAGGTGCTGTCCCTTGGCGGCAGTGTGTGCATTACCGCGGACCACGGCAATTTGGAGAAGATGGCCGAAAGCGACGGTTCTCCGAACACCGCGCATACCACTAACCCTGTACCGTTTATTTTAGTAAGCAAGGAGCAGCACAAGCTGCATAACGGCATTTTGGCCGATATTGCACCGACGCTGCTGCAGCTGCTTAATATTAAACAGCCTGTCGCTATGACAGGTAAAACTTTGATAGACTAATCATGAGGTGATAAGAAATGGCAATGATTACCGAAGTTTACGCTCGCGAGATTCTGGATTCCCGCGGCAATCCGACCGTAGAAGTTGAAGTATGCCTGGAAGACGGCGCTATGGGACGCGCTGCTGTTCCTTCCGGCGCATCTACAGGTGTACACGAGGCTGTAGAGCTGCGTGACGGCGACAAAGAGCGTTACCTGGGCAAGGGCGTTACCAAAGCAGTTGATAATGTTAACGACATTATTGCCGAAGCAATTATCGGCTTGGACGCAACCCGCCAAACCGAAATTGACGAGCTGCTGGTTCGCCTGGACGGCACTCCGAACAAGGGCCGCCTCGGCGCTAACGCTATCCTCGGCGTTTCCATGGCTGTAGCTAAGGCTGCCGCTGCTTCCGTAGGCCTGCCGCTTTACCTGTACTTAGGCGGTGTTGCTGCCAAAGAGCTGCCTGTTCCGATGATGAACATCTTAAACGGCGGCGAGCATGCAGACAACAACGTTGATATTCAGGAATTCATGATTATGCCGGTTGGTGCTAAATCCTTCAGCGAAGCACTGCGCATGAATGCTGAGATTTATCATAACCTGAAGGCACTGCTGAAGGAAAAAGGCCTGAGCACTGCTTTGGGTGATGAAGGCGGTTTTGCACCGAACCTGAAATGCAACGCAGATGCAATCGAGGTTATCCTCGAAGCAACCGAGCGAGCAGGCTACAAACCGGGTAAGGACATCGTTATGGCAATGGACGTTGCTTCTAGCGAATTCTATGTAGACGGCAAATACAAAATGACCGGCGAAGGCGTAGAAATGACCAGCGAAGAAATGGTAGATTATCTGGCAGGTCTGTGCGAGAAATATCCTATCATCTCCATCGAAGACGGTATGGCTGAAGATGACTGGGACGGCTGGAAGAAGCTCACCAAAAAGCTGGGCAAAAAAGTTCAGCTGGTTGGCGATGACCTGTTCGTTACCAACGAAGAGCGTCTGGTTCAGGGCATTGAAAAGGGCGTAGCAAACGCTATTCTGATTAAGGTAAACCAAATCGGTACCTTAACCGAAACCTTCAACGCTATCGAAACCGCAAAACGCGCAGGCTATACCTGCATCATCTCTCACCGCAGCGGTGAAACCGAAGACACCACTCTGGCAGATATTGCTGTTGCTGTAAACGCTGGCCAGATTAAAACCGGTGCTCCGGCACGTACCGACCGTGTTGCCAAATACAACCAGCTGCTGCGTATCGAAGAGGATCTCGGCAAGGCTGCAAAATATAACGGCATGAAGGTTTTCTACAATATTAAATAAAATTTGACAAAGCAATACAATTGCGCTATAGTTAACTCGAAAAGAGATTGTGCAAATGTCATAGTTCGCACGCAAAAAGAAAAGCCCCGGGATTGCGCCTCGGGGTTTTTCATTTTAAGCTGACTGTGCGCTATTTTCGGTCTAACCATTTGCAAATATAATAGCTGATTATACCTGCCATATCAGAAAGAATAAGAGATTGAGCAAATTCTGCCATAATTTACCATTTTCCCGCTGGAAAGAGTCGCAGCAAATATAATATAAAATAATCTGTGAAAAAAATACTAGCTTTATAATTGGCTTTATGGTAAAATACTATGGTACAAAAATATGAGGAGGTAAGCTCTGTGATTGAAACTGTCTTGATGGTTCTTGAAGTTATCGTTTGCATAGCACTCATTGGCGCAGTTCTGCTGCAGTCCGGAAAAGGCGGCGGTATGGGCAGTACTTTCGGCGGCAGTGACGGTGCTTTTTTTGGCAAGGGCAATGATCTGGATACACTCATGGCGAAGGCCACGATTTACTTAGGTGTTGCATTTGCTGTTATTACATTGGCGCTGGCAAAAATCAACGCTTAAGGCTGACGGGGTTTCCTGTTTTCCGCACTCATCATGTTACCAAGAGTGCAACCGCACTCTTAAAATTTTAAATTTTTTTATAAAAAGAAAGGGGTTTGGGTCTTGAATTTCTTAATGATCTCCATTGTTGTCGGCCTCATTGCACTCGCAGTTGCACTGATGCTGAGCAGCGCAATCGGTAAGGCTCCTGCTGGTACAGCACGTATGCAGGAAATTGCCGGTTACATCCACGAGGGCGCTATGGCGTTCCTGTTCCGCGAATACAAAGCACTGTCTGCTTTCGTAATCGTTGTTGCTATCGTAATTTCTATGTTCTTATCTCCGCTTACTGCAGTATGCTTCGTTGCAGGTGCAGTATTCTCCGTATGTGCAGGCTACATCGGCATGACTGTTGCTACCAAAGCTAACGTTCGTACTGCTGCAGCTGCTCAACATGGCGGCATGCCGGAAGCTCTGAAAATTGCTTTCTCCGGCGGTGCTGTTATGGGTCTGGGCGTTGTTGGTCTGGGTATCGTTGGTGTTGCTGCTGCTTACATGCTGTTCGGCAACATTGATATCGTTACCGGCTTCGGTCTGGGCGCAAGCTCCATTGCATTGTTCGCTCGTGTTGGCGGCGGTATCTACACCAAAGCTGCTGACGTTGGCGCTGACCTGGTAGGTAAAGTTGAAGAAGGTCTGCCTGAAGATGACCCGCGTAACCCGGCTACCATCGCTGATAACGTAGGCGATAACGTAGGCGACGTTGCAGGCATGGGCGCTGACTTGTTCGAATCCTATGTAGGTGCTATCATCTCCGCTATTACTCTGGGTGCTGTTGCGTATCCCGGCGGCGAAGGCATTATGTTCGTATTTGAGCTGGCTTTCGCTGGTATCATTGCTTCCCTGATCGGTGTATTCTATGCTCGCAGCAGCAAATCCACCAATCCGCAGGCTGCTCTGAACCATGGTACCTATGTTGGCGGCGTAATCGTAATTGCTGCTGCTTACTACCTGTCCACTTCCATCTTCGGTAACACTGCTGCATTCGTAGCTATTGCTTCCGGTCTGGTTGTTGGTCTGTTAATCGGTAAAATCACCGAAATCTACACCTCTGCTGATTATGCTTCCGTTAAGAAGATTGCTGAGCAATCCGAAACCGGTCCGGCAACCACCATCATCTCCGGTCTGGCTGTTGGCATGTATTCCACCTTCCTGCCGATGATCTTCATCTGCGTTGGTGTAATCCTGGCATTCTTCACCATGGGCGGTGCTAAAGATGCAGGCATGGGCCTATTCGGTATCTCCCTGGCTGCAGTTGGTATGCTGTCCACCACCGGTCTGACCGTAGCAGTTGACGCTTATGGTCCTATCGCTGATAACGCCGGTGGTATCGCAGAAATGTCCGAGCTGCCTCCTGAAGTACGTGAAATCACCGATACCCTGGACTCCGTTGGTAACACCACCGCTGCTATTGGTAAAGGCTTCGCTATCGGTTCCGCTGCTCTGACTGCTCTGGCTCTGTTCTCTGCTTATGCACACACTGTAGGCCTGAAAGCAATCGACCTGCTGAACCCTGTAACCCTGATCGGTCTGTTTATCGGTGCAACCCTGCCGTTCGTATTCGGTGCTATGACCATGGAATCTGTTGGTAAAGCTGCTTACCAGATGATCGAGGAAGTTCGTCGTCAATTCCACGAAATCCCCGGCCTGCTGGAAGGCAAAGCTAAAGCTGACTACCAAAAATGCGTAGACATCTCCACTGCAGCTGCTCTGCACGAGATGATTATGCCTGGTGTTATCGCTATCGTTGCTCCTCTGCTGGTTGGCTTCCTGTTCGGTACTGAAGCTCTGGGCGGCCTGATTGGCGGCTCTCTGGCTTCCGGCGTACTGGTTGCAATCCTGATGGCTAACGCTGGCGGTGCATGGGATAACGCTAAGAAGTTCGTAGAAGCTTCCGGCCGTAAACATACTCCGGTTCATGATGCAACCGTAGTAGGCGATACTGTAGGTGACCCGTTCAAAGATACTTCCGGACCTGCAATGAACATCCTGATCAAACTGATGACCATTGTATCCCTGGTATTTGCTCCTGTACTGGCAGCAAATGGCGGCATCCTGCTTGGCCTGTTCAAATAATTTTATAGTTAAGCTATATTCACGCTGCTGCAGCATTAGCTGCAGCAGCTTTTTTGTTGTGCTTATGCTGTAATACAGCTTTTTGATAAATTTATACATTTGTAGGCAAATGCTTTTTACTTTAAAATACAAGTGTAACAGTAAAACAAAATTCAAGTAAAATCAATAACAGATTAACAGAGCTAGCGTAAAGTTTTTGTAGGAAAAACGGG
>NZ_GL830904.1 GCF_000188175.1 Phascolarctobacterium succinatutens YIT 12067
TAAAAATGTCCTTGACAAAGGGTACGGTTTAACTTGACACTCTTGTTTTTATACTAGCGTAGAAATACAAAAACGTTCTGCTGAACTGGCAGCAGAACGCTTGTGTTTAACTTACTAAGATTTGTTTTATTTTTTTTAGCGCACGTTCTTTGTGAACATAGCCTGATTGCTTAGTTATTCCATATTTTTTACAATAGGATTGCATAGTTTTATCTTCAAAGAAAACTGTTTTGATAATATTTCTTTGTGCATCTGTAAGTTTTTTCATTGCTTCGGACAATATCTGATTATGCACCAACTGGTCAATATCATTCTTTTCGTCAGCAATTTGCAATTCTTCGCCTTCTTCCTCTGCGTCCAGATAATAACAATCCTTGACAGATTTTCCACGCGTAAACTTATGCAGCAGTCCGTAATGGACATGGTATTGCAAAAGTCCGGGCAGATGCCCGAAGTCCCGTCCGTCATACTTCTTGATTTGCTCTAAAAAGATTAACCAGGCAGTATTGATTGCGTCCTCGCCCAAGGCTTCACGCACTTCGTAGCGATAGGCCTCTTTGTAGATTAAGGGCTTAAAGGCGTTGCATAATATGTTGATGGCCTCGCGGTCACCATTTTGGGCGCTGTGAACCAGCTCCTTGAATTCTGTGAGAGTGAAGGTTGTTTTTTCCTCCGTGCATTCTTGCGGTTCGGTGCCTTCCGGCACGCAGCAGATTACCTGTTCGGTATTTTCCTGCTCAGGGCAGTTTTTTGTTGTTATGTTGTCCAGTTCCTTTCTGAGGCGGTCGCAATGCCGCATATGACAGAATTCTGTGCTGTACTACATCAAGCTCTTGATGAGGTTATTATATCACGGAAAATTTAAAAGATTCGTATATGTATCAGATATGCTACATATACGTTTTCACCGTTCTTTTTGTAATAATCTGTTAGCAAAATAGTAATATTTTGAGGTGACAGTATGAGAAAAAGACTTAGAAATTTGTATTCTGAAGAGCTGGTGGATTCGGATTATTTGCCAGAACTGGTTGAACTGGGTGTGCTTATAGGGTCGCACAGAACGGCGTTGGGGATAAATCAGGAGGAGTTTGCCAAGATGATTGGGGTTTCTCGGAGGACGATGACTAAGATTGAAAACGGCAGGCAGAGTTTGAGTTTTGTTGCTTTTTTGAGAATTGCTGCTGTGCTGGAGATGCGACCGGAGTATTTGCTGCAGGAGCTGACGCGGGTGACGCAGAGGAAGTGGAGTACGAAGGGGGAGGATTGAGAGAGAGGTGGCTTGTTAGAACATAAGTTAAACTGATAATTTAGGTTGAGTGCTTTTGACAGAGCACTATTATTTTTTAATTCGCAACCAAATGGATATTTGGTTGCGGGGGGGGGACAAGATGATATAATAACGTTATAGCTATTCTTAAAATTTTATTAGGATAGGAGAGTGTGTTTATGTATTGTAAAGTTTGTGGAGAGAATCTTAAACCAGATGCTAAATTTTGTGAAAATTGCGGAACGAAAGTAGTAAAAGAGGCTGAAGCTGGTTCTAAGGGTGATATAAAAAATTGTGCTGAACCAATAAATAAAAAAGTAGAAATTGAAGAAACGAAAACTTCAAAAAAGAAAATTATTGTCGGAGTAGTTGTTGCTTTAGCAATTGTTGGAATGATATTTTCTCCTACGAGTAAAGTCACAACTGCTATACCAAAAGAGCATAGGGAGTTTTTAGCTAAAATTGGCTTAAAAGTTCCTGCTGATAATCAAATTAGCTTTACTGATGAAAATGGTAAATTACATTGCTATAAAATTTTATATCAAGATGGTGAGCAAGGGGATACTACTGTATTTGTTGATAATAAAGGAGCCATTGATAAAGTAAACGTATCCCATAAAGCTGAAAATTGCAATGGGTCGTTTAATTTAGTGGAAAATGGAAATGTTCTTGGCTCTTATAACGATATGTTAGCTAAGCATAAATTAGCAGATGCGCAGGCTGAACAAGAAGCTAAAGCAAAAGCAGTTAAAAGAGAAGCAACCGCAAGAGAAAATGCTAAGGATTTAGGGTGTACTTTAGAAGAATATAAAGAACATTTTGGTCCTATGCTCAGTGCTGGTTTTGACAAGGGAAGACTAGATGTATGGTATAGTGATAGCTCTTCAACTTCAGTTAATACATATGGAAAGCATATACAATATGTTCTCTATTTGGTTGGCCGTGGTAAAAATGGCAAGAGAGTTTATGTGAGTGTATATGAGTATTCAGACAAACCTGGAGATTATCAGATTGATGTTATGAATGCTCCTAATGAATAATTTTACAAGGGGGAATATATATGCCGTTTTGGGATACTGATTACAAAAAAGAAGCGATGAAAACTAAGGCTGCAAAGGAAGCTGCCGAACAAAAAGCAGCTGAGGCTAAGCAAAAAGCTCTTGAAGCTAAACAAAGAGCAGCTGAGTATCGGCAAAAAGTAAATGCCATAATTGTTACAACTGGTGACTTAAAAGAGGATTATGAAATTATTGGTCCGGTGTTCTTTCAGGTTTCTAATAAAGGATTGTTTAGCAGTACGTTAAGTGAACTCATAAATAAGTATAGCGCGGAAATTGAAGAGATGAGAAATAGTGCTTTAATAAATAAAGAAAGAATAGACTGGGGCGGTTTGTGGGGACAACGTTCTGTCGGGCAGAATGATTTCGAAAAAGCATTTTTTGTTGCTGTACAAGAATTAAAGAAAAGAGCAGTAGTGCTTGGAGGAGATGCTATCGTTTCTATGCGTCAGGATATAGATCTTGATACTAATGGGGTTCAATTTTTTTATTTGCAGATATATGGAACTGTTGTAAAAAGAATAAATAAGTAAAATTTTCCAGCTCCCCTGCTCTACGCTCGCGTAAGGCTGGGGAGATTTTTGTAAAAACAAAAAACATACAACACAAACTTCACAGTTTGTTCGTTGTATGTTTAGATTCGGTATGATAAAATACTATGCAAGACGACCGTGTTGCAGGGTGGCATTGCCGAAATTCTTAGGAATGGAGGTGATGTCTATGGTATATTTCAGTTTTCAGGACTTAATGTCCTTTGGAATTTTTATCGTAGTGTTGCTGACGTTCATTTGGATTGTTAACATATGACTTTAGCAGTAAGAAGTCTGAAGATGTGTATTATAAAATTTTGGCAGTGCAAGGCTTTTCGCTCCTTGACTTATCACATTGTCTAATGTATAATATTAGCGTTTATTGATATTTGCTAACGCGATGAAAAAGACAGTAGTCTGCAGCGCAGGTTAAGCGAGCCGGGGTATGGTGCAAGCCCGGACGAAGTAAAGCAGGTGAAAATCACTTTGGAGCGGATGCGGCGAACCTGAGTAGCTGCATACGGGAGCGCCCGATATTGCGCACACGAGTGGCGTGCGGCAAAGGCTGTCGTCATGAGGGTGGTACCACGGAGTACACGTTTTGTTAATGATGCATGATACGCATGCGTATTAATCGTTGTTAGTCTACAGCTTCGTCCCTTATCTGAGGGACGAAGCTTTTTTTATTATTGCTATATTTTTTTGTTTAATAAAATTGGAGGTTATTAGTAATGGACTATGGTAAAACACTGAATCTGCCCGAAACAGAGTTCCCTATGCGTGCCGGTCTGCCGCAACGCGAACCTGATTTTCTGAAATTCTGGGAAGAAAACGATATTTATGGCAAAAAGCAGGCTCTGCATGCAGGCCACAAGAAATTTGTTCTGCATGATGGCCCTCCGTATGCGAACGGCAAAATCCACATGGGTCATGCCCTGAACAAAATCTTAAAAGATATCATTATGAAATACAAATATGCTCGCGGCTTCGATACCCCGTATGTTCCCGGCTGGGATACTCACGGCATGCCGATTGAGCACGCTGCTATCAAAGAGCTGGGACTGAACCGCAATGAGCTGGATCCGCTGACTCTGCGCCGCAAATGCCACGACTTCGCTCTGCAATGGGTTGATATCCAGCGCGAAGACTTCAAACGTCTGGGCGTTCTGGGTGATTGGGAAAATCCGTACATCACTCTGCATCACAGCTTTGAAGCTGAGCAGATCCGTGTATTCGGTACTATGGCTAACAAAGGCTATATCTATAAAGGCAAAAAGACCGTTTACTGGTGCCCGCACTGCGAAACCGCTCTGGCTGAAGCAGAAATCGAATATGGCGAGCAAAAAACTCCTACTATCTTCGTAAAAATGCCGCTGGTAAAAGACAACGGCCAAACTCCGGAAGCTGCTAAAGGCAAAAAGGCTTACATGGTAATTTGGACCACCACTCCTTGGACCATGCCTGCCAACGTTGCTGTTGCTCTGAACCCTGCTCTGGAATATGCCTGGGTTGAATGCGAAGGCGAAGTTCTCTTCATGGCAAAGGACCTGCTGGCTCAGGTTGGCGCTGTCTGCCATAAGGACCTCAGCAATATCCTCGGCACTACTCTTGGTAAAGATATGGAATTCGCTGAATGCGTGCATCCGTTCCCTGAATACAACAACCGCCGTTCTCTCGTAGTTATGGCTGACTATGTAACTACCGAAGCCGGTACCGGCTGCGTACATACCGCTCCCGGTCATGGCGATGTCGACTTTGAAACCGGCCTGAAATACAAGCTGCCGATTCTCTGCCCGGTTGATTCCCAAGGCAAGCTGACCGAAGAAGCCGGCGAACGCTTCAAGGGCATGTTTGTATTCGACGCTAATATCCCGGTACTGAAATATCTGGCTGAGCTGAACTGCTTGCTGGGCAAAGAAAACATTAAGCACCAATACGCACACTGCTGGCGCTGCAAAAACCCGATTATTTTCCGCGCAACCTCTCAATGGTTCGCTTCTATCGACGGCTTCCGTGATGAAGCACTGAAATCTATCGACGATGTACAGTGGATTCCTTCCTGGGGCCAACAACGTATCCACAACATGGTAAGCGACCGTCACGACTGGTGCATCAGCCGTCAGCGTGTATGGGGCGTTCCTATCCCGGTATTCTACTGCGATAACTGCGGCGAGCATCTGATCAACGAAGCTACCATCGATTCCGTTGCCAACTGGTTCGAAAAAGAAGGCAGTGATGCATGGTGGGCTCACACTGCAGAAGAGCTGCTGCCGGAAGGCACTGTCTGCCCGAAATGCGGCGGTAAGCACTTCCATAAGGAAAGCGATATCATGGACGTATGGTTCGACAGCGGTTCCTCTCACATGGCTGTTGCCGCAAAACGTCCGGAGCTGTCCTGGCCGGTTGCTATGTACCTCGAAGGCAGTGACCAGCATCGTGGCTGGTTCCAGTCCTCTCTGCTGACTTCCGTTGCTGTTGCAGGCCGTGCTCCGTACGAATCCGTACTGACTCATGGTTATGTAGTTGACGGCGATGGCCGCAAGATGTCTAAATCCGTAGGTAACGTTATCGTTCCGCAGGACGTAATCAAACAATACGGCGCTGATATCATCCGCCTGTGGACTGCTTCCTCCGATTACAAGGCAGATATCCGTATCTCCCCGAAAATCCTGAAGCAGCTGGCTGAGGTATACCGCAAAATCCGTAACACCATCCGTTACATCCTGGGCAACACCAACGATTTCAACTACGAAACAGATGCAGTTCCGTTCAACGAAATGCTGGAGCTTGACCAATGGGCTCTGATGCATCTGCAGCTGCTGAAGAAGGAAGTTACCGCTGCTTACGAAAGCTATGATTTCCATGTACTGTATCATGCAATCCACAACTTCTGCACCGTTGAAATGTCCAGCTTCTATCTGGATATCCTCAAAGACCGCCTGTATGCTTACAAGGCTGACAGCAAAGAGCGTCGCAGTGCACAAACCGCTATGCATGAAATCCTCATGGACCTCATCGTTATGCTGTCCCCGGTACTGAGCTTCACTATGGAAGAAGTATGGCAGTTCATGAAGAAATCTGCTAATGCTCCGGAATCCGTACAAATGCTGCCCTGGCCGGAAGTTAAGGAAGAATACATCAACGAAGAGCTGGAAACTAAATGGGATAACTTCATTGAAATTCGCAGCGAAATCACCAAGGTGCTGGAGCTGGCTCGTCGTAACAAACAAATCGGTCACTCCCTGGACGCTAAGGTTGAGCTGCACGCCGAAGGCGAAGCTCTTGCTATCCTGAAATCCGTAGAAAAAGACCTGGCAACTCTGCTGATTGTTTCTCAGGCTATTATTGTTGAAGGCGCTGCCGAAGGTGCCGAAGCAACCGGCCGCGAGGACCTGAAGGTTACCGTTGCTGCTGCCGAAGGCCACAAGTGCGAGCGTTGCTGGATTTACAGTGACGAGGTTGGTCAGGATGCTGAGCATCCGACTCTGTGCAAACGCTGCGCTGGAGCAGTTAAAGATTGAGTATAAGGCATCGTCTTTGCATAAAGTTGTAGCTGACATAAAATAAATACTTAAAGCCGTCGTATCATGTGAATTTTGCGGTTCTTTGTCAAGTTTTGGGGTATTCAAGACTTTAACA
>NZ_GL830905.1 GCF_000188175.1 Phascolarctobacterium succinatutens YIT 12067
AACTCAAATTCCAGTCCTTCTTTAGTTTGAGATGGTGGTTTTGTCCCAGCCTCATACAGAATCGCCAAGTTTTGGGAAAAATCTTCCCAAAACTTTTGCAATCAAAAACGAGCAGGCTTTAGCGTTGCTGCTAAAATCAGCTCGTTTTGATATATGACGTATTTTACATTTTCAGCTTGCAGAAAACGTACTTGGCAATTCCTGCTTCAATGACAAGCAATAAGGCAACCAGTTCGAATACCGTGCTGATATTGATACCGTGGGCGACAAAGCCTAAAAGTGCGGGGCCTAGAATAACACCTGTATAACCTAAACTGGTTACGGAAGTTACCGCAGCGCTGATAGGCATGCCCTTCTGGTATTTTAAAAGTGAATAAAACACAGGGACAATGTTGGCACAACCAAGGCCGATGAGAATGAAGGCAAAGGCATTTAGATACAGGTTATCTAAAACAACTACGAGCGCAAAGCCTGCTGCCGTGACGATGCTGCCGCCGATAACAGTTTTTTGTTCGCCTAAGAATTGCACAGTTTTATCGCCTAAAAGACGCATGATGAGCATAGCAACGGAAAAGATAGCGTAACCTGTGCCTGCCAACGCTATATCCATATTTTTCACTTCGGTGAGCAGTACGCCGCTCCAATCCATAACTGCACCTTCAACAAGGAAGGAAATGCAGGCGAGAATGCCTAAAACGATAACAATGCCGCGTGGGATAGCAAAGGCCTTTTCGCTGCCGGGGCTTTTATAATCCAGTAAGTGACGGCCGAAAACTGCCAGTAACGCTAAAACGATAGCGCAGTGTAGTGTGGCGATGAGTGTTACGTTTGAGCTTGAAGATGCCAAAACGCTGAAAAGACCTGCGCTGGCAAAGCAGCCGATACTCCAAAAGGCATGCATACCGCTGAGTAGTCTGCGGCCGGCAAGCCTTTCCACAATAACGGCATTGGTGTTCATGCTGACATCCGTTGCGCCCATGACTGCCCCAAAGAATGCAAGCGCAATGGCATAGCTCCAGATGTTTGGCAGGCAAGAAAGCAGCACGGAAATTAGTGGCATCAGCGTTGCACCTGTGATGACGACTTTTTTGCAGCCAAAGCGTTGTACGAGTGCGCCGGCTAAAGGCATAAAGATAAAAGCGCTGATACCGATGCACAGAAGCAAAAGGCCAAGTACATCCGCTTCAAGGTTCAGGCGTGCTTTGACCATAGGAATCATCGGTGCCCAGGTGGAAATGACGAAGCCTGGTAGGAAGAAGGCGACACGCGCTGCATTGATTTCTTTGCTACCGACAGAAATATTTTGTAAAGTATTTTCGGGTTTGTTGATTTGCATTGTTAAAAACTCCTTTCGTTACATAAGTAGCTATGAGAGCTTTTATGGGTTGAATGTTGCCATAATTTATCTAAAAAAGCGGGATGAAATTCGTTTGAATCCTATCCCGCTTCAATAGCTTGAGCGCTACAAGTCCTCTGATAAATTATGATGATTTTACCACGAGCATATTTTGTTTTTAATGTGAGGTATTTAATTGTTGGTTTGAAGCATATTTTGATGTGTTTAGAAATTGTTGCTCTGCCTAACTTAGCAAGACCGCAAAGCTTCGAAGAATCTTCCCAAAACTTTTTTGATTGTTGGATTAATTGCTGTAAAAAGATTATCCTGTTTTTATCGTATACTTTTAATACATTGTGCTAATGTTCAAAATGCAACAAATAATTCCCTTGTCTTTAAGTTTTGCCTATGTTATGATTTACTTAAAGCATTTAGATGATAAAGGGGGAATTATTTTGACTTATGGAATTGTTTTTCTCGTTATTATTTCCCTGGTTTTATTTATTATTGCGGCTAAGACCTGTTATGTGAAGGCACCCCCAAACGTGGCGTATATTATTTCCGGCTTGACGAAAAATCCACGTATTCTTATCGGTATAGGCGGTTTTAAAATTCCGCAGCATTGACGGCAAGCTGCCGGAAATTCCTGTAGAAATCAGCAAGGAAGAATAGACATCAAAATAAGCTGTTAGCATCAGGCATGTTAGCAGCTTATTTTTAGAATAACGGAGGAATGTTTCTTTGAAGATTCTCGTGAGTGCCTGCTTATTAGGCAAAAACTGTAAGTATAACGGCGGTAATAACTTAAATCAAGGCGTGCTGGGTTTTATCGAAGGACATGAGGTGATTGGTGTTTGCCCGGAGCAGTTGGGCGGGCTGTCTACGCCTCGCTTGCCGGCAGAAATTGTTGACGGCGTAGTGACGAACAAGGAAGGCGTCAGTGTGGACAATGAATTTCGCAAGGGTGCACAGGAGGCATTGGCAGTTGCTTTGGAGAATAAGGTGGATTTGGCAATCCTGCAATCACGCAGTCCCAGCTGCGGCGTGAAGGAAATTTATGACGGCAGCTTCAGCGGTAAGAAGATAAAAGGGCAGGGCGTGTTCGCCAAGTTGCTTTCTGCACGTGGAATTAAGGTGCTTGATGCCGAGGATGTGGCTGAGCATAAATAACAGTGCCTGAAAAAGTTGGTTTATAAAAATTAAAAGGCAAGGTCTTAGGAGGTTTGTTTCCTAGCCCTTGCCTTTTTGTGCTTTATTTTTTATACTTTCTGATTGCCGCACCGATCAGCTTCGCTGTCTGCGACAGCTCCGCTTCGGTGTGCGTTGCCATGAGGGCAACGCGCAGGCGCGCAGTACCCTTTGCTACCGTCGGATAGCGGATAGCGGGGGCGAGCACGCCGTTTGCCAACAGCTCGTCAGCAACCTGCAGAGCGGACTTCTCATCGCCGATGATAATAGGAATGATGGCTGTGGGAGAGTAGGCTTCTACGCCTTCAGCATGTAGAGCGTTTAAGAAAAACTCTACGTTGTGCTGCAGATTTTGCGCACGTTGCGGTTCTTCCTTCAGTACCTCGATTGCTCGCAATGCAGCAGCGAGCGTTGCAGGAGTCTGCGAGGTGGCGAAGATAAAGCTGCGAGCTTTATTCTTGAGATATTCAATGATTACCTTGCTGGCGCAGGCGTAACCGCCTTCGGCGCCGAGTGCTTTGCTGAGCGTACCCATGAGAATGTCAGGGCGAACGGTATTGCCGAAATGCTCAACAGTACCGTGACCGGTTTTGCCGATAACGCCGGTGGCATGTGCTTCGTCAATCATCGTGAGCAGATGATACTTTTGGCCGAGTGCGACGAGAGCAGGCAGGTCGACGATATCACCGTCCATACTGAAAACTGCGTCGCTGACAATCAATCCCCTGCTGCAGGGGGTAGCAAGGATTTTCGCTCCCAGGTCCTGCATATCATTGTGCTTATAGACAACGATGCGCGCTTTGGAAAGACGTGCGCCGTCGATGATGCTGGCGTGATTGTATTCGTCGCTGAAGATAACGCTTTCACTGTTGCAGAGGGCGGAAATAATGCCGACGTTGGCCATGTAACCGGTGTTGAATACTAATGCTGCTTCCGTACCCTTGAACTGTGCCAGCTTGCTTTCGAGTGCTTCGTGCAGTGCGGTATTGCCGGTAGTCAGACGGCTGCCGCCGCTGCCTGCACCCCATTGAAGCGCAGCTTCGGCAGCGGCTTGCTTAACGCGGGTATCTGCTGCCAAATCAAGATAGCTGTTGGAGGCCAGCATTAAAACCTTGCGTCCCTGCATTTCAATGTATTTACTCTGCTCACTGTCCATGGTGCGCAGGGAGCGGTAAAGATTCTGCTCCTTAAGCTGTTTCAGCTCGTCAGCAAAAATCTGCTCCGGGTTTGGATTAGCAGGCTTTTCAACTGGCAGTCCGCGTACAAGTACACGCTGCTTTTCCAGGTAATTGATAGCATCCTCGGCCTTAGCCTTGGTGCTGTCAAAGATAAATACACGGCCACCGTGCGGATTGCCCATTTCCTTCATCGGCATGAGGCGTACATAACCATGCTTTAAGGAAGCTAGGTAGCCGACGAGGTAATCGGGATCATCGGAAAGGCACAGCTCGGCGATGATGCCGGGGGCGTTAACAACTTTGGTAGCCAATACGATGGCTTCACGGAAATGGTTTTTACCGCTACAGTTGCTCGCTGCTCCTTCGGCATCCATATAGGTTACGCGGATGCCTCGCTCGTGGTCGGGTTCAAGTCTGGAGTTTGTGGCGACGTCATAGAGAACTGCACCGCGTATAGGATGGTTGTGACGCAGAAGGTCGATTAATGCATCTGCCTTGGCTTCCAATCCCAGCTCGCAGAGCATTTTCTTCATGATTTTATAGGTTTCCTCTACTGTGTCGGCAGGACGTTTGCTGACAGGCAGAGCGTCGAGATATTGCAGCTTTTCCGGTGCGACCTCTTCCATTTTGACGTTGATGAAGTCTGCTCGGCCGAGGCCGTGATGCAGAGCGCGCTCGGTAAGTGCGCTGACAGCGCTGCTGATATCGGCTTGCGGGATAATGCGTTCTGCGCCGCTGACATGTAAATCACCTTTGGATGCGCGCATTTTGATGCTGTATAAAGGCATAGGGAAATCTCCTTTGTATTTATGAATTAAGTGTTAAAATTTGCCCCCTTTCGCCTCACTATGTTCGGCACCTTCCCTATACTAAGACCCATTTTTCATGTAATGAAAAATGTTGGTCGTGTTATACTCGAAGAGTGCAAGGGGCAGGCAAGATCTGCGGTCGAACTTTCTTAGTTCCCCTGGGGGAACTGTCAAGCGTTAGCGAGACTAAAGGGGGCTTCTCTAAACTATTTATCAGCCTCTGAGCAAAGCAACTTTGGTAAGCAGCTGTTTTGCGGGCTTATAGAATGCACCGGCAGCAACTGCGGTAAAAATCATACCGGGGAAGGCTGCGGCGGTGAGTACCATCCAGTTTACACCGGTAACCTGCCACAGTACGAGGCGGGCAGCGAAGGTTCCGAGCGGGCCGCTGACAGCAACAGTAAGCAGATTAGTTCCGAGCAGGGCCATGGTGCCACCGGCAACAACGCGGAATACCATCTGTACAAGTACGTTGATGATGTTGTGCATGCCGAGCATCATTCCCAGCATACTGGCAAGGATACCTGCGATAATGTAGCGTTTAAAGCCGAAGCAGGCGCAGATGAGTACGGCGATTGGTGCAGATAACTGGAATTCGCCACCGGCAATTGGCGAAGGGATTTTAAAAGAACCTGAAATCAGAATCAAGACACCTAACAAAGCGATAGTAGTCAGCTCTTTCATACTCAAATCTTTCATTTATTTGCTCCTTACTTTAAAACTTCATCCATAGACTGTTTAGCCAGTGCTATAGCCTTATCCAGATCTTTATTTTCGATATTCAGCGGCGGGTTGAAGTAGATGACGTTACCCAGAGGACGTAGCAACAGACCGTGGGTAAGTGCTTTTTTATAAATTTCGTAGCCTATACGCAGGTCGCCGTCGAAGCCGATTTTCTTATCCTTATCGGTAACAAGCTCCATAGCGTTAATCAGGCCGATATGACGGATTTCACCGATGTTTTTATGAGCGCTGAAGGTATCCATGAGCGCATTGTGGAAATATGTTGCTTTTTCCGCAGCATGCTCGAGAATTTTTTCTTCCTTCATAATCTTGAGTACAGCAAGGGCGGTAGCGCAGCCGATAGGGTTACCGGCATAGGTGTGGCTGTGCATGAACTGCTTGCCTTTGTTGTAATCGTCATAGAAGGCATCGTAAATTTTGTCTGTGGTGCAGACAATAGCCATCGGCAGATAACCGCCGGTGAGTGCCTTACTGATGGTCATGATATCAGGAGTAATTCCCGCATGGTTGCAGGCGAACATTTTGCCGGTTCTGCCGAAGCCGGTAGCAATTTCGTCGGCAATCAGCAGTACGCCGTACTCATCACAGAGCTTACGCAGCTTTTGCAGGTAGAGAGGCGGATAGATACGCATGCCTGCGCAGCCTTGCACGATAGGCTCAACGATAATTGCAGCGGTTTCTTTTGCGTGTTTGGCAAATTCTTCCTCAGCAAATTTGAAGCATTCGCATTGGCAATGCTCGCGGTCTTTGGCAAACGGGCAACGGTAGCAATCAGGTGCCTTTACATGGATGTTGTTCATCATCATGGGTTTATACATCTGTGCGAACAGGTCCATGCTGCCTACGGAAAGAGCGCCGATGGTTTCACCGTGATAACCTTCGCTGAGGCACATGAAGCGCTGTTTTTCCGGGTGACCGGTCTGCAGCTGATATTGGAAAGCGATTTTCAGTGCGATTTCTACGGAAGAGGAGCCGTTGTCGGCGAAGTTGAATTTGTTCAGGCCTTTGGGGAGAACATCAACCAGCTCTTCACACAGCTTAATAGCAGGCTCGTGGGTGAAGTTAACGAAGATAACGTGCTCTAATTGTTCAATCTGCTCTTTGATGGCGGCGTTGATTTTGGGATTGCAGTGACCTAAAAGGTTACACCACCAGCTGCTGATGATATCAAGATATTCGGTGCCGTCGGCTGCGTAGAGGTAGGGGCCTTTAGCGTGGTCAACGATGATAGGACGTAAGGTTTCGTAGTCCTTCATTTGGGAACAGGGATGCCAGATGTGGGCTAAATCTCTTTTTTGTAAATCTGCTACTCTATCGTTCATTTTTTCTTCCTCCTGAGTTTTGTGTCATTATTGTTTATTCCCCCTTCCGCCTCACGTTATTCGGCACTTTCCCCGTAGGGGCAGGCAAGATCTGCGGTCGAACTTTCTTAGTTCCCCCTCGGGGGAACTGTCGAGCTTTAGCGAGACTAAAGGGGGCTGTTGATTTTTATTTATATAATCCTTTAAGCACTTCTACATCAATATCCAGCTCGCTGGCATTCGGCGGTACGCAGGCAAGTACGGGGACCGCTGTAATTTCTTCCATCATACGCTTGTTGTCGGCCTGCATGAAGTTGCTGCCGTCGTAGTTGTTAAGGATGATGCCGCGGACGGGAATGTCTTTCTGCTTGAGGTAAGAGATGGTCAGTACGCAGTTGTTGATGGAACCGAGCGCTGCGTTGGAGATTACCAATACGCCCAAATCAAGCTTCTTGATGATGTCCTCGAGCAGGATGTGCTCTTCGTCCCAACGGATGGGGCAGATGATGCCGCCGCTGCCTTCCATGGTAACGTAATCATATTTGGCAAGGGAAGCCTGATAATCAGCTTCAATCTTTTCCATTTCTACGGGATTGCCCTCGCGCAGTGCTGCCAGATGCGGAGAAACTGCTTCCTTATAAATGTAGGAAACAAGGTTTTCCGGTTTTTCCGGGATGTTGGCGGTTTTAGCAACAAAGACTGCGTCGCCCGGCAGCCAGGTGCCGTCAGGCTGTTCTTCGGCGCCGCTCAGCGCTGCTTTGTAATAGCCTGCGTTGACGCCTGCATCGCGTAAGTGTTTAACAAGCAGGCCGGTAACGTATGTTTTACCGATATCTGTACCGATTGCTGTAATGAAAAGACCTTTACTCATAATTTTCACCTTCGTAATTTATTTTGGTTAACTTAAAATTCTATATGGTTAACTTTATTATAGCTTAAGTATACTCTGTGAAGATTTTAATGTCAACCTAGCAAAATAGTATGGTTAACCATGTCGGTTGGGCATAAAAAAAGATTGACAGCCATATTTTGTGGTTATAACTGTCAATCTTTGCTTATTTTGTGGTTAACGAAGAATAATCTTAATAAAAAGGAAAAAATTATTTTTTTGCTGCTGCGTTTTTACGGATTTCGGTTACCGGTATGCCGCCGATGCCCCAGTTATCTGTATCAACCTCGTCGATGGTGACAACGGTGGTAGATTTGTTTTTGCCTAGAACGTCATGCAGAAGATTGGTTGCGCCTTCGATGAGAGCACGCTTCTGCTCAGGTGTAACGTTACCTTCTTTGGTGATTTTGATGTTTACATAGGGCATGCTGATGACCTCCTTGCGTTTTTCTTTCATTATAGCATATTTTGCTTGCAAACTGCGCGTTTCTATGCTATTATAAGTGCGGTAAAATTTACTGATGCACAGTAGCATTTAGGATGAGCTGGAGCAGTTAACAGTAAAGCTTACTTCTGAAAAATTTTTAAGTCAATACTCGCTTGGATCTATAAGACCGGGACGAAGACGCAAACAGGCTAACTATGCGCATTCCGTACCGGAATGCGCTTTTTTATATGCTTCGGCATTAATCGGCAATTCCATAGCCTTGAATTTGCACAGCGTCTCCTGTGGTCAGAAGGGAGGGCAATCTTGAAGGTTGGTATTATTGGCGGTGGCCGCGTTGGCAGCCGTCTGGCTGCAAGCTTGCGTGAAGCAGGCGTGCTGGTCGGCATTACGGCTGCATCTGAGCAGCACAGCGCACAGCTGGCACAGCAGTTTGGTGTACCGACGACGGATAACGCGAAGCTGTGGCAGGCAGCGGACGTGTTGTTGCTTACCGTACCGGACCGGTTAATTGGTACGGTAGCGGAGGAGCTAGCGCAAAGCGTGACACCGGCGGCTAAGGTTGTACTGCATGTGAGCGGCAGTGTGGGATTGGAGCCTTTGGCTCCGCTTGCTCAGCTGGGCGCACACGTAGGCAGCCTGCATCCGCTGCAAAGCTTTGCCGGCGGCAATACAAAGCTTGCAGGTGTGTATATGGCGTTGGACGGTGACAGCGAAGCGCAGGACGCAGGCAAAAAGCTCGTTGAGCTTTTTGGCGGCAAAGCGTTCAGTGTTCCTGCTGAAGAACGTGCGGCCTACCATGCGGCAGCGTGTATCTGCTCTAACTACGCCGTAGCGGTGGAGGCTATGGCGGCGCAGCTGATGGCGCGCTGGACCGGCAGCAATGAAGCTGCCTGGGAAGCACTGCTTCCCTTGTTCAAAGGCACAGCGGCTAATTTGCAGGCTACGCAAAATCCTGCAGCGGTCCTGACGGGACCAATTGCCCGCGGTGATGTCAGCACGGTAGCGAAACATCTTGCTGCCTTACCGGCAGATGTAATTCCTGCCTATTGCTCTCTGGGCCTGGCGACAACCTCGCTGGCCCTTGCTAATGGCACTATTGACGAAAATGCAGCTGATGAGCTGAGAAATTTGCTTGGAGGATATTATGGCTAACAAACAAGTAACAGTCGCAACGATTAAGGAAATGAAGCAAAATGGCGAACCTATCACGATGATAACCGCTTACGACGTAGCAATGTCCCGCAACGTGAACGAAGCAGGCGTAGATATGATTCTTGTAGGTGATTCCCTGGGTAACGTAATTTTAGGATATAATTCCACAGTCCCAGTAACGATGGATGAAATGATTCATCATACCAAGGCTGTTATGCGTGGCAACAGCACTGCTTTAGTAGTTGGCGATATGCCGTTTATGAGCTATCAGGCAAGCATTGTTGACGCAATGTATAATGCGGCACGTTTCCTGAAGGAAACAGGCTGCACTGCAGTTAAGCTGGAGGGCGGCTCTGAGGTAGTACCTCTCGTAGAGCGTCTGACACAGGCCGGCATTCCGGTATGTGCTCATATCGGTCTGACTCCGCAATCTGTAAATCAGCTGGGCGGCTTCAAGGTACAGGGAAAGGATATTGCCGCTGCACAAAAAATGATTGATGATGCCAAGGCTTTGGAGGCTGCGGGTGCTTTTGCCTGCGTGCTGGAATGCGTTCCGGCCGCACTGGCTGCTAAGGTAACCAGCGAGCTGAAAACCATGGCTACCATCGGTATAGGTGCCGGCAACGGCTGCGACGGTCAGGTGCTCGTATGCAATGACCTTTTGGGAGTTTCCACCGGCTTCTGCCCGAAATTTGTTAAGAAGTATGCTAATCTGCATGATACTACCGTAGAAGCAGTAAAGGAATATATTGCCGATGTTAAGGCAAGAACCTTCCCTGCTCCTGAGCATACCTTTAAGATTGACGATGCTGTTTTAGAAAAATTATATTAATACTTTTATAAATAAAGTGAGGTAATTCAAAATGAAATTAGTACATACAGTTGCAGAGCTGCGCGAAGAGGTTGCAGCAGCTAAAGCTCAGGGTTTGACCATCGGCCTGGTGCCTACTATGGGCGCTTTGCATGAAGGCCATGCATCCCTGATTAAAGCAGCTAACATGGAAAATGACTTTGTTGTAGTCAGCGTTTTCGTAAACCCGACTCAATTCGGTCCTAACGAAGATCTGGACGCTTATCCGCGTACTCTGGAAGCAGACTGCAAGCTGGCAGAAAGCATGGGCGCTAACGTAGTTTTCGCTCCGGCTCCGAAGGAAATGTATCCGAGCGAAGATGCAACATGGGTAGAAGTAACCGGTGATATTACCAAGGTTCTGTGCGGCCGTACCCGTCCGATTCACTTCCGCGGTGTAACTACCGTTGTTACCAAGCTGTTCAACCTGGCACAACCTGACCGTGCTTACTTCGGCCAGAAGGACGCACAACAGGTTGAGGTTCTGAAGCGCATGGTAAAAGACCTGTTCTTCAATATCCAGCTGCGCATTATGCCGATTGTCCGCGAAGCTGACGGTTTGGCAAAGAGCTCCCGCAACACCTATCTGAATGAAGCAGAGCGCAAAGCAGCTCTGGTACTGAGCCGTAGCCTGAAGGCTGCTAAGGAGCAGTACGAAGCAGGTGAGCGTGACGCTGCTAAGATTACTGCGGCTGTTACCGCTTCCATTAAAGAAGAGTCCATGTCTGATATTGATTATGTTGAAATTTATGCACTGCCGGAATTGAAACCTGTAGCAGCTCCGATGGCAGGCAGCAACCTGCTGGCTGTAGCTGTTAAATTCGGCACCACACGTCTGATTGATAATGTAGTTTTGGAGGAGAAATAATATGCTTTATACTATGCACCATGGCAAAATTCATCGCGCTACCGTAACCCAGGCTAATCTGGAATATATGGGCAGCATTACTATCGACAGCGAGCTGCTGGAGCTGTCCGGTATTCTTCCGGGAGAGCGTGTACAAATCGTTGACAACAACAACGGTAACCGTCTGGAAACATATGTTATCGCCGGTGAGCGTGGCAGCGGTGTTATCTGCCTGAACGGTGCTGCTGCACGTAAGGTTCTGGTTGGTGATACTGTTATCATCATCGCTTACAGCCTCATGACCGAGGAAGAAGCTAAAACCTATGTGCCGAAGGTTGTAATGGTTGACGAAAACAACCATCCAATCAACGTTCGCGGTACTGAAAAGGAAGCAGAAATCGGCTGATTATAAGCATTATATGAGCACGTTGCGGCTTGCGCTTGGCGCAGGCTGCAGCGTGCTTTTTGTGTTGGCGGTTTGCTGAATTTATGAAGTATCAAGCGATTTCGGATAGTAATAAGAAGTTGCATATTTTTCGAAAAGAACAGCAAATAAAAAACTTCGGTAGAACGCTAAATATAATCGTTCTACCGAAGTTTTTCGTTTCTATTTGTTTTTATCGTGGCAGCAGCAATGTTCTGCTTCCACAGGCTTCATGGAGCATTCCGGGCAGATGCCTTCGCCCTCTAAAAGCTTGCTGCCCCAGGCGTACATGGCCTGCAGAATAGGAAAGAGGCTTTCGCCCCGCGGCGTCAGGCTGTACTCAACCTTAGGCGGTACGACGGCGTACACCTTGCGCGCAATCAAGCCGTCACCTTCCAGCTCGCGTAATTGATGGGTGAGCATTTTGGGTGTGGCCTCGGGGACGAGGCGGCGCAGCTCGTTGAAGCGCAGAATTTTGCCGGACAGATGCCACAGGAGCAATGCTTTATATTTGCCGCCGATAAGCTGCAGCGTGGCGGCAACGGGACAGTTGACGTTAATAGTATCTTTCATTTGGAGTTTCCTTTCTGCAAAGAGCAAGGTGATTAAGATATAATGATGTTATGAAAAAATCATATGTCTGCCTTGCGCAGCAAAAATTATATATCTTTACAGTATCTTTTTACATACTATCTACCTAAATAGTGCATTCTTGAAATAAAGGTAGCGTTTGCTATAATAATAGCAGATAAAAATTTTTACGTCAAACAGATAGCAAGCGAAAGGAGCCACGATGAAAAAACAATTACTTGATATAACAGGCATGAGCTGCAGTGCCTGCTCTTCGCGCATCGAAAAGGTTGTCAACAGGATGCAGGGTGTAGAGCAGATGAGCGTTAATCTGCTGAAAAATAATGCACACGTTACCTTTGACGAAAGTGTTGTGAATGAAAAAGCAATTATCGCCCGCATTGAAAAGCTGGGTTTTGGCGCGATAGTGCATGCTGCAAATGTTGCAGCACCGGTACCTCAGCAGGATACGGCGGCACAGGAGATGGAGGAGATGCGCCAGCGTCTTATCGGCTCGCTGATTTTTGCCGGTCTTGTCTTTTATCAGCACATGGGGCGCATGTGGGGCTGGCCGCTACCAAGCTTTATTCTGGGGCAGGAAAACGAGCTGATTAACGCTTTGCTGCAGATGCTGTGGTGTATTCCGGTACTCTTTATCGACCGCAAGTATTTTATCCACGGTGTGCGTAATCTTTTAAGCGGTGCGCCTAACATGGATTCCCTGATTGCCGTAGGCAGCGGTGCATCGTTTATTTATGGTTTGTATTCCGTATTTGGCATGGCGTATGCCTTTGGACATAACCGTCTTGATTTGCTGCCGGGCTTTGCCGATGCTTTATATTTTGAAGCGAGTGCCGTTATTTTGGCACTTGTCACTGTCGGCAAGTTTATGGAGGCGCGGGCAAAAAGCCACACCTCTGATGCGATTAAGGCACTGATGAACCTTACGCCGAAGACGGCGCTTGTCGAGCGTCATGGTCTGCAGGGAGAAATTCCTGTGGAGGAGGTTGTAACAGGTGATGTGCTGATTGTAAAAAGCGGTGCGTCCGTGCCCGTGGACGGCAAAATTATTGAGGGCAGCGCTGCCCTGGACGAAAGTGCGCTGACGGGTGAAAGCCTGCCGGTAGATAAAACAATCGGTGACAAGGTCATCGGCGGCACTATTAACAGAAGCGGTTACTTTAAGATGGAAGCGACTGCGATTGGCGCTGATACTGCTTTAGCGAAGATTATTGCGCTGGTGGATGAGGCAACATCTTCTAAAGCGCCTATTGCCAAGCTAGCTGATAAGGTGAGCGGCTATTTTGTGCCTGCCGTTATAGGCATTGCCGTGCTTGCGGCGGTTGTCTGGCTGGCGCTGGGCGCAAGCTGGCATTTTGCACTGACGATAGCTATTTCGGTGCTCGTCATTTCCTGCCCCTGTGCTTTGGGATTGGCAACACCGACAGCGATTATGGTAGGAACGGGGCGTGGTGCCAAGAGCGGCATTCTGATTAAATCGGCAACAGCGTTGGAAACAGCGCATAAGATTGATACCGTTATCTTAGACAAAACAGGTACGATTACAGCGGGCAAGCCGGTGGTGACGGATATTTTACCTATAAAGATTACGGAAAATGAATTGCTGGCCTTTGCCGCAGGACTGGAAAAGCTGTCGGAGCATCCGTTGGGTGAAGCTATTGTTGCTGCTGCTGAAGCAAAGCAGCTTGTTTTGCCGGAAGCCGGCAATTATAAGCAAATCCCTGGTCAGGGTGTTACAGCGGAGCTTGCGGGAGCTGAATGTGCGGCAGGCAATCTCAAGCTGCTGGAGGCGTTGAATGTTGATGTCAGCAGTTTGATGGAACGGTATGACAAGCTGGCGGCTCAGGGAAAAACACCGTTATATTTTGTCCGTGCAGGCGAGCTTTTAGGCTGTATTGCTGTTGCCGATACCGTAAAGCCTACGAGCAGGGAGGCTATCGGCAAGCTGCAGGCAATGGGCCTGCGTGTGCTGATGGTAACAGGTGATAACCAGGCGACGGCGGAAGCCATTCGTGCGCAGGTGGGAGTAGATGAGGCTGTTGCTCAGGTACTTCCGCAGGATAAGGAAGCGGTAATACGCAAGCTGCAGCAGGAGGGCCATATTGTCGCCATGGTAGGCGACGGCATCAACGATGCGCCGGCGTTGGCGCGTGCCGATATAGGTATTGCTATCGGTGCCGGCACGGATATTGCGATTGAAGCTGCTGATATGGTTTTGATTAAGAGCGACTTGTTGGATGTGGCGAAAGCAATTTGCTTAAGCCGCAGCGTGATGACCAATATCAAGGAAAATCTTTTCTGGGCCTTTATTTATAATGCCGTCGGTATTCCGTTTGCCGCAGGTGTATTTTATACAGCCTTCGGCTGGCTGCTGAATCCGCTGATTGCAGCGGCGGCGATGAGCTGCAGCAGTGTTTCTGTTGTTACTAACGCACTAAGACTGCGTTTTATAAAATTGTAATTGCAAAGGAGATTTTATTATGACTAAGACTATTGCTATTGAAGGTATGCATTGCCAACATTGTGTTGGCGCCGTTAAGGAAGCACTTGCTGCTGTAGCAGGTGTAACAAGTGTTGTTGTTTCCTTGGAAAACAATAATGCGGTTGTTGAGGGCACAGGCCTGGATGATGCAGTTTTGAAGGCTGCTGTTGAGGATACCGGCTTTGATGTAACCGGCATCAACTGAAAATAAGCACAAAAAACGCCGCGTAAAGCGGCGTTTAAGTTTGTAAAAAGGTCGCTGCGCAGCGGCCTTTTTCTTATGCAAATATTTCTGCTATAGCAGGCGGAAGCATGTCAAGTGCGCTTGCTGTCATAAATGCGGCAGCAATGGCTACGACGATAAAAGCAGCAGCGTGCGGATAATCCTTTTTGCGCACGGAAGAGAAGATGGCACGCAGGGATAAAAGCAGAATCAGACCCCAGATGTAGGGACCGGTTACTTCATGGAAAAATTTTTCAAACATGATAACACTCCTTGCTGGCTAAAAAATGTGTTTAAGCAGATATAGATATACATATAATAAAAAAACACCCGCAATAGCAGGTGCTGTTTTTGGATTGGTGCCTCAGCACAGAATCGAACTGTGGACACAAGGATTTTCAGTCCTTTGCTCTACCAACTGAGCTACCGAGGCATGATTGGCGACCCGGATGGGACTCGAACCCACGACCTCCGCCGTGACAGGGCGGCATTCTAACCAACTGAACCACCGGGCCATTACAATATTGAGGCAAAATGGGCAAAAAAATGGTGGGCGCTAACGGGATCGAACCGCTGACATTCTGCTTGTAAGGCAGACGCTCTCCCAGCTGAGCTAAGCGCCCGTATTTGGTGACCGGTGGGGGAATCGAACCCCCGATACCGCCGTGAAAGGGCGGTGTCTTAACCGCTTGACCAACCGGCCAAATGTGGTGACCCATGTAGGCCTCGAACCTACGACACCCTGATTAAGAGTCAGGTGCTCTACCAACTGAGCTAATGGGCCGTGGTCACGTTACTTGATTATAATACTCTATATGCAGGAAAATGTCAAGCACTTTTTTCAAAAAAACTTAAAAAATCTCCGGAAGCATAAAAACATTTGACTATGCATCTAGAAAAGCATACAATTAAAGTGTTATAGTAGGTTCTAAATTTTTTGTACGGAGGATAGACTTATGGATTACGATATTGCCGTTATTGGTGGTGGTCCTGCCGGCGTATCTGCAGCGATTACTGCAGCCAGCAAGGGACGTAAGGTTGTTCTGTTTGAAGCCCATGGCTTCAGCCCCCGTCTGCGTAGTGTAGCGCAGATTACAGATTATATGGGTATACCCGATATTTCCGGTACTGCGCTTATGGATATTTTTGTAAATCATCTCAAGCAGATGGAAGTAGATATTATTGAGGCCAAAATTATTTCTTTGCGTGAGGTAGGCGAAGGCTTTATGCTGGGTACTCCGCATGGTGAATATTCTGCGGATTCCGTAGTATTGGCAACCGGTATTTCCCGCTCTACCCTTTTCCCCGGTGAAAAGGAATTTTTGGGTAAGGGCGTAAGCTACTGCGCTGTTGTTGATGCTGATAAATATAAGGGCAAGTCCGTGGCTGCTATTGCTACAGTACCTGATGCTCTGGAAGAGGTTGAATATCTGGCAGACCAGTGCGAGCATGTATTCTTCTTCCCGCTGTATACCGGCTTTGTTCCGCCTAAAAAGAAAAATATTACCGTAGTGCTGGATAAGCCGACAGAAATTACCGGTACCGACAAGGTTACCGGCTTGCGTGCAGGCGATGATTTTTACAGCGTTAAGGCTGCCTTTGTGTTCCGTGCCAGCGACCCGCTTAACAGCTTCCTGCCGGGCCTGGAAATACGCGGCCGCAGCATTTATGTTGATGATCAGGCGCAAACAAATATTGAAGGCGTTTTTGCCGGCGGTGACTGCACAGGTCAGCCTTGGCAGGTAAACCGTGCTGCCGGTCAGGGACAAAAGGCTGCTCTTTCGGCAATCCGCTATCTTGCACGTCGCGATGAGGGAATTGACTATTAAAAATTGCAGTAAAATCTTTTATCCCGACGGGATTTATGCTACAATATAAGTTACGATAAATTATTTGGAGGCTATATTATGTTAGATTTAAAATTCGTCCGCGAAAATCCGAAGCTGGTCGAAGAGGCTGTAAAAAGCCGTAATGGCAGCCTTGATTTGACTGAATTCCTGGAACTGGATAAACAACGTCGTGAAATTACCCAACAGGTAGAAGCACTGAAAAAAGAACGCAACACTGCATCTCAGGAGATCGGCAAGCTGAAAAAAGCCGGTCAGGATGCTGCTGAGCAGATGGCTGCAGTTCGTGCTCTCGGCGATAAAATTGCTGCAGATGACAAGGAACTGAAAGAAATTGAAGAAAAAATCAAAAGCATTCTGCTGACTATTCCTAACGTTCCCGCAGAAGATGTTCCCGTAGGCAAGGATGATACCTGCAACCCGGTTATCCGCACCTGGGGCGAACCGACCAAATTTGATTTTGAACCTAAGGCTCACTGGGATATCGGTGAAAACCTGGGCATTCTGGATTTCGAACGTGGCGTTAAGGTTAGCGGTGCACGTTATGTATTCTATCGTGGCATGGGCTCCCGTCTGGAGCGTGCCGTTATCAACTTCTTCCTGGATGTACACACCAGAAAGCATGGCTATACCGAATTCTTCCCGCCGTTCATCGTTAACGGTGCAAGCATGCAGGGCACCGGCCAACTGCCGAAATTTGCCGAGGATATGTACAAGCTGGAAAACGGCGATATGTACCTGATTCCGACCGCAGAGGTTCCTGTAACCAACTATCATCGAGATGATATTCTGACCGGCGACGAACTGCCGCTGAAATATACCGCTTACAGCGCTTGCTTCCGTGCAGAAGCCGGTGCTGCAGGCCGTGATACCCGTGGCCTGATCCGTATGCATCAGTTCAACAAGGTTGAGCTGGTTAAATTCACCAAACCGGAAGAATCCTGGGCTGAGCTGGATAAGCTGACTAATGATGCTGAAGAAGTTCTGCAATTACTGGGCCTGCCGTACCATGTTGTACGTCTGTGCACCGGTGATCTTGGCTTCAGCTCTGCTACCACCTATGACCTCGAAGTATGGCTGCCGGCAGCAAACTGCTACCGTGAAATTTCTTCCTGCTCCAACTTCCTGGACTTCCAGGCACGTCGTGCCAACATCCGCTTCCGTCGTGATGCAAAATCCAAACCGGAATTTGTACATACCCTTAACGGCAGTGGTGTAGCTGTTGGCCGTACTGTTGCTGCTATTCTGGAAAACTATCAGCAGGCTGATGGCAGCGTAGTTGTTCCTGAGGTTCTGCGTCCTTACATGGGCTGCGATGTAATTCCCGCTCCGAAAAAATAATTTGCGCAGATACAGCTAAAAAAATAAGCGTTGAAATGTCATTTAACCGGCATTTCAACGCTTTTGTTTTGCCTGCCGGATTCAGATATGTTTCTGTGGTTAATATGTTTTGTGGCGAAATTTTCGCTATTTTATGCTAGAAAATGAGCCAATCCGTGATTATTGGAAAATTTTCCCGTTCTCCTTGAAAAAAATCAATTTTTTGCCGTTTTCCTATTGTACTTTAAAATTATTGTGGTACAATCATAGAAGAAAAAATAAATGCAATAGCAAGGGGAGAGTGTTATGAGTAATAAAAAACATTTCCAAATAAGCCAACAGGCTGTAGAAAAATTAGCGGTACGTTTCGGTACGCCGCTGTTAGTGCTTTCTCTTGAGGAAATCAAAAAGAACTACAAGGTTTTGAAAAAATATATGCCGCGTGTCAAAATTCATTACGCGATTAAGGCTAATCCTCATCCGGAAATTTTGCGGGTGATGGCAGATATGGGCTCCTGCTTTGACGTAGCAAGCGACGGAGAAATCCGCACTATGCATGATATGGGTGTGGATGGCGGCCGTCTGATTTACGCTAATCCGGTAAAGACGGGCGTAGGTCTGGAGGCCTGCCGCAGCTGTGGCGTACGCAAGATGACCTTTGACAGCGCCAGTGAAATAGATAAAATAAAAAAACAGTGCCCGGATGCGACTGTACTGCTCAGACTGCGTATCGACAATTCTTCGGCACATGTTGATTTGAATAAAAAATTCGGTGCAGCGCGTGAAAATGCTCTGGCTTTGATGCAGCAGGCTAAGGAAGCAGGCTTGGATATGGCTGGCATTGCCTTTCATGTAGGCAGCCAGACTGTCAGCGCTGATCCTTATCTGCATGCGCTGGATATTGCGCGTGAGCTGTTTGAGGAGGCTGAGGCAGCAGGCCTGAAGCTGCGCATTCTTGATGTCGGCGGCGGCTTCCCTATTCCTGAGCCGAAGGTGAAATTCAATCTGCCGGAAATGCTGCGCCAAATCAATGCGCGTTTGGATGAAGATTTTGCCGATGCCGAAATTTGGGCCGAACCGGGCCGTTATATCTGCGGTACGGCGGTTAATCTGATTACCAGCGTCATCGGTGTTACCGAGCGTGGCGGTCAGCCATGGTACTTCCTTAATGAGGGCTTGTACGGAACCTTCTCCGGCGTCCTCTTTGATCAATGGGATTTCAAGCTCATCAGCTTCCGCGAGGGTGAGGAAAAGGTGGCAGCGACGTTTGCAGGACCAAGCTGCGATTCCCTGGATATTATGTTCCGCGGACGCCTGACAGTACCGCTGCAGGTTGGCGATTTGCTGCTGGTTCCCAGCTGCGGTGCCTATACCTCTGCCAGTGCAACTACTTTTAACGGTTTCAGCAAGGCTAAGTTTGTTATCTGGGAGCGCGTAAAGGCTGAGGTTGAGCCTGTGGCCGCCGTTGGCCGTGTTGAGATGAATCAGTCTGTAGCTCAGGCTGTAAAATGAAAATAGAATTATTACCGCATCAGCGTTTAACGTTGGTGCGGTTTTTATATTTTAGGAAAAACGTGACAGATGAAGTATAAAAAATACGGAGAAACGTTACAGATGGGGCATGAAAAGTACGGAAAAATGTTACGGAAAGCAATGATGAAATGCGGAAAAACGTGACAAGTCCAGGATTTTTTAGACGCAGAGAGGGCAGTCTTAACGCTCATTTTACGCAAGTATGCTTTTTCCTTAACAATGCGCGTTTATAATACAAGTATGGTTAGGCAATACATTAGTTGGCCTATAGAAGAAAGGATGAAAAGAATGGACTTTTTAAACAAGAAAAAAGCTTTACTGGCTGCTGCCAATGGAGTTTGTCTTGGCTGCAGCGTGCTTCCTGTTTGGCTTTTGAGCCGCAGGGGGTACTGTCAATAGTTTTGCGCAAATTTC
>NZ_GL830906.1:0-491 GCF_000188175.1 Phascolarctobacterium succinatutens YIT 12067
TGACACAGGATAGCGACTACTATCGCCATCTGTTCCACTTGAAGTTCAGTCGGTGGATATGCGCCAAACACAGGATTGCATTTGTAGGCGAGGATTGCATCCTTAGCGCAACAGAGAGTGACGCCAATGGAGCGACTGTTGCGACGCCAGGTATGCGATTTATATTCGCGCAGCATGTTGCAGGTGAGGTAAAGCTCGCCATGCTCGCCGATGTTGATGTGGTAATCATCAAAAACCTGGTCGTAGGTTCCTGCCGTCCAATGCAGATAGATGTGAGTGATACCGCCTTTGGCATTCTTAGCCAAGATTCGCAGCTGTTCATGATTAATTCTGCGGGGATTTGTTACAAGCATATATCAAAAAGCTCCTTTGTATTTTTTCTCCCATGCGCTTACTTGCATATCCGGATTCTGTTTTGGGCAAGAGGCGGGAGTGTGTTGTTTTTGCCTCTCACTTTACTAATGGCTTTTTTTAGGGTAAAAGTCAGACAC
>NZ_GL830906.1:501-901 GCF_000188175.1 Phascolarctobacterium succinatutens YIT 12067
TCCCATGCGCTTACTTGCATATCCGGATTCTGCTTTGGGCAAGAGGCGGGAGCGTGTTGTTTTTGCCTCTCACTCTATTAATGGCTTTTTTTAGGGTAAAAGTCAGACACACATAATAAATATTTTTAAAAAATTTTTTAGATTTTTTTTCTTTGTCTGACTTTTGATTGTTTTTTAGCCATTAATACATTGAGTTTTCTTTTTTCTCTCTTTCTTTTTTATAATTTTTTCTTTCTGTCTTTATTTCTTTTGGCTGTGATAAAAACTACTAGCGTAAGCTAGTAGTAACCTTGTTCTTTAGAGTACTACCTAAAGCATAGATGTAAAGTACGGTAGAAGTAGAGCGTAGGCAAAAGGCGCTCTACCTATACTGCGGTAGAACGCCTCTGATGTTAATCTA
>NZ_GL830907.1 GCF_000188175.1 Phascolarctobacterium succinatutens YIT 12067
TGTGCAACTGTTTTCTGAACTCTATCCCCTCTCAGTTACCCTTACGGGTGACAGCTCCCCCCTAGGGGAGCCTCCTTTAAATTAATCGCTGGATAAACATCACAAAAAAACAAAAAGAGCCCCCAAGAATAACAATTACGTTATTCTCAGAGACTCTGAAAATGTAAGCGTTATTTAGTACTACTAAATAATGTCATTGCTGACATGCACTGCTTATTTTTTTGTCCGCGCTACAGTCTGCGGAAACTGCCTGTTGCAGGACAGCTGTAACTGCGGTGGTCGCGGTTAGTAATTAGTGGTTAGTGGCCAGTAATACTAAAGCTCGCGACAGATTTTATTTCTAATTTTATTTCTCCCCTCTTCTTGCTCGCTATCCGCTCGCAACGGGGATTCGTTCCACCATTTCACTTTCTCGCTTCGCTATTGCTCGCGACAAAGTGGGTGTCACTTCGCTACGATGTTTACCAGACGGCCGGGTACGCAGATAACCTTACGTACGGTTGCATCGCCGATGTGAGCCTGAACGTTAGCGTCAGCCATAGCAATCTTCTCCAGCTCTTCCTTGGTAGCTTCAGCCGGAACAGTCAGACGACCGCGAACTTTGCCGTTAACCTGCAGAACGATTTCTACATTGTCAACCTTCAGGGCTTCTTCATCGCACTCAGGCCAGCTTTGTTCATGTACGCTGCTGTTGGCATCGATAGCACCGCGCCACAGCTCTTCGGTGATATGCGGAACAAACGGGCTCATCATCTTGATAAGGTCGGAAATTGCTTCGTAAACCAGACCAGCATTCGGCTCTTTAGCAGCTTCTTTATAAGCATAGAGAGCGTTAACCAATTCCATCATAGTGGAAATAGCAGTGTTGAAGTTGAAGCGGGTTTCGATATCGTTGGTAACCTTCTTAATGCTGCTATGCAGTACACGGCGCAGGTCCTTATCTGCTTCGCTCAGGTTGCTGTGATCGTATTCGGTAACCTTTTGTGCCAGAACAGCTTCAAATGCTTGTACAATACGCCAGATACGGTTCAGGAAGCGGAAGGAGCCTTCAACGCCCTGGTCGCTCCACTCCAGCTCTCTTTCAGGAGGAGCAGCGAAGAGGATGAACAGACGCGCGGTATCAGCACCGTATTTGGAAAGAATTTCTTCAGGGGAAACAACGTTGCCCAGAGATTTACTCATCTTAGCACCGTCTTTGATTACCATGCCCTGAGTCAGCAGGTTGCTGAACGGTTCATCGTAATCAACCAGGCCTGCATCGCGCAGAACCTTTACAAAGAAGCGGGAATACAGCAGATGCAGAATAGCATGCTCAATACCGCCGATATATTGGTCTACAGGACCCCAATAGTTATTGAGCTCCTTGTCAAACGGCATCTTGTCGTTGTGTGCGTCGGTATAACGCAGATAGTACCAGGAGGAGCACAGGAAGGTGTCCATGGTATCGGTTTCACGGGTTGCGTCAGCACCACATTTCGGGCATTTGCAGTGAACAAATTCTTCGGATGTTGCCAGCGGAGATTTAGCACCGGCATTGAAGCTTACGTCCTCAGGCAGGCGAACCGGCAGCTGGTCTTCCGGAACCAGAACCTCGCCGCAGTGCGGGCAATAAATGATAGGAATCGGAGCGCCCCAATAACGCTGACGGCTGATCAGCCAATCGCGCAGACGATAGTTTACACGGCGTTTACCGAAGCCTTCAGCTTCAGCCTTATCCATGATAGCGCTCATAGCCTTGTGCATTTCCATGCCGGTGAATTCGCCGGAGTTAACCAGCATGCCTTCTTTTTCTTCGTAAGCGCAGGTCATTTCTTCCAGCTTCAGCTCTTTGCCAATAGGGCAGATGGTAACGATTTTTTCAATGCCGTATTTGTCAGCAAACATCCAGTCACGTTGGTCACCAGTAGGAACGCCCATTACAGCGCCGGTACCGTAATCATACAGTACATAGTTGGTTACCCAGATTTCTACCTTGCGGCCGGTGAACGGGTTGATGCAGTATACGCCGGTGAATACGCCCTCTTTTTCGGATTCGCTGGAGGTACGTTCAATTTCGGACTGATTGCGTACACGCTCGCAGAAGGCGTTGATTTCGTCAGCCTTCGGATTGTTTTCGCAAATCTTTTTAATCAGCGGATGCTCAGCAGCCAGAGCCATGAAGGTTACGCCGTAAGCAGTATCCGGACGGGTGGTGTAAACAGCAACAGTATCGTTAAGTGCCGGGATTTCAAAGGAGAATTCCAAGCCTTCGCTACGGCCGATCCAGTTATGCTGCATGGTTTTTACGCGCTCGGGCCAGCCCGGCAGCAGGTCAAGATCCTTCAGCAGCTCATCAGCATAATCGGTGATTTTGAAGAACCATTGGCTCAAATCCTTTTTAACAACCTCATGGTCGCAGCGCCAGCATTTGCCGTCGATAACCTGCTCGTTAGCCAATACGGTGTTACAGGTGTCGCACCAGTTTACGGCAGATTCCTTTTTAACTGCCAGACCGCGTTTGTAGAACAGCTCAAAGAACCATTGAGTCCATTTGTAATAATCTTCCTTACAGGTGGTAACCTCGCGGTCCCAATCGTAGGACAGACCGAGAGCCTTCAGTTGGCGAGTCATGTTAGCGATGTTTTCCAGAGTCCATTTTTTAGGCGGAATATTGTGTTTGATAGCAGCGTTTTCAGCAGGCATACCAAAGGAGTCCCAACCCATCGGATGCAGAACGTTGAAGCCCTTCATGGTGCGGAAACGTGCGATTACGTCGCCGATGGAATAGTTACGAACGTGACCCATGTGCAGGTTGCCGGACGGATAGGGGAACATTTCCAGAACGTAGGATTTAGGCTTATCCTTATCCATCTCTACTTTAAAGGTTTTGTTTTCTTCCCAGTATTTTTGCCATTTAGCTTCAATATCATGGGGAGCATACTTTTCTTGAATCATTTCATTACCTCCCAGGTATTATAGTTGGTCGAAAATAAAAAATCCCCGACCTTAAAGAAGGTCAGGGACGAAAAATTCGCGGTACCACCCTGATTGCGGCTACAGCCGCCACTCAATTAGCCTTAACGCAGCATCACGTCCGCACATTTCCTTGCGGCTTCTTCACGGTGAGTTCATCTGCCCTAACTGCCGGCTCGCATCAACCGCCGACTTTCTGTAAGATACTGCAGACTACTGCTCCGCTTCACAGAATTTGAATAAAAATATATTGTATATTATATAACGCCAAACAGGAAAAGTCAAACTTCCGCATCGGCATTTATTTTTTCTTTTTCTTCGGCACCAGCTTCTGCCCCAGCTGTCCTTTGACGATAATCAGCTGGTCACGCAGCTCGGCCGCCGCCTCGAAATCCAGCGCCTTCGCCGTCTCCTGCATCCGTCTTTCCAGCTCGCGGGCCAGCGTGTTCAGCTCCTTAGTTGATTTCTGCTTCAGCTTCTTACTGCTACCATAGGACGTTGCCTCCTCGGTGTCTGCCACCTTCGTCAGCTTAATCAGCTGGCGCTGCTCCTTGTAAATCGTCTTAGGCGTAATGTGGTGCTCCTCGTTGTACGCCTGCTGCTTTTCACGGCGGCGATTAGTTTCGTCTATCGCCCGCTGCATGCTGTCGGTAATACGGTCGGCATACATAATAACACGACCGTGAGCATTACGCGCAGCGCGTCCGATAGTCTGAATCATCGCCGTATCACTGCGCAAAAAGCCTTCCTTATCGGCATCCAGAATCGCAATCAGCGATACCTCGGGCAAATCAAGGCCTTCACGCAGCAGGTTAATGCCTACCAGCACGTCAAACTTACCGGCACGCAGGCTGTCGATGATCTCCGCTCTTTCAATCGTGGCGATTTCCGAATGCAGGTAGCGCACACGCACCCCTGCTTGCTTCAGATATTCCGTCAAGTCCTCCGCCATGCGCTTCGTCAGCGTAGTCACCAGCACACGCTCGCCTGCGGCGGCAACCTTGTTTATTTCGCCCAACAAATCGTCAATCTGTCCCTTAATCGGGCGGATTTCAATCTGCGGGTCCAGCAGTCCGGTCGGACGAATAATCTGCTCGACAACATTGTCCGCCTGCTCCAGCTCATACTTCGCCGGCGTAGCAGAAACATAAATCGCCTGCTTAATCTGTGCCTGAAACTCATCAAAGGTCAGCGGTCTGTTATCATAGGCCGAAGGCAGACGGAAGCCATGCTCCACCAGCATCTCCTTACGCGAGCGGTCACCGGCATACATAGCGCGAATCTGCGGCAGCGTTACATGCGACTCATCCACTACCAGCAAAAAATCCTTAGGAAAATAATTTACCAGCGTAAACGGCGGCTCACCGGCCTTACGGCCAGCCAGATGGCGCGAATAGTTTTCGATGCCGGAGCAATAGCCCATCTCCTGCATCATCTCGAGGTCATAATTCGTACGCTGCTCAAGACGCTGTGCCTCCAGCAGCCTGCCATGCTTATTCAGCTCATCCAGGCGCTCGTCCAGCTCCTCGCGGATATCATTCATAGCGCGTTCAAGATTCTCACGGCTCGTTACATAGTGGCTCGCCGGGAAAATTGCCACATGATTGCGCTGCGCCAGAATCTCGCCCGTCAGCACATCAAATTCCACAATGCGGTCAACCTCATCATCGAACATTTCAATACGCACTGCCTTCTCGCCGTAGGCCGCCGGAATAACCTCAATCACGTCACCGCGCACACGGAAGGTGCCGCGCTTAAAATCAATATCATTGCGCGTATACTGAATCTCCACCAGCTTATGTAAAATCTTCTGGCGGTCGATAATCTGCCCCAAGCGCAGCGACAGCACCATATCATAATACTCCTGCGGAGCGCCTAAGCCGTAAATACAGGAAACGCTGGCTACGATAATAACATCCTTGCGCTCAAACAAAGCGCTGGTCGCACTGTGGCGCAGCTTATCAATCTCATCGTTAATCGAAGCATCCTTCTCAATATACGTATCCGACTGGGGAATATACGCCTCCGGCTGATAATAATCATAATACGAAACAAAATATTCCACCGCATTCTCCGGGAAGAACGCCTTCAGCTCACTCGCCAGCTGTGCCGCCAGCGTCTTATTATGCGCAATCACCAGCGTCGGCTTGCGCACCTTATTGATTACCTGCGCAATCGTATACGTCTTACCTGTACCCGTTGCGCCCAGCAAAACCTGCGTGCGCAGGCCCTGCTCTACGCCCTCCGCCAGGTTGGCAATCGCCTGCGGCTGGTCGCCGGCAGGCTCAAACGGAGCCTGAATTTTAAAATCCATGTTCATCACCAACTAAAAAACAAAAACCAAAACCGTAAAAATGAAAGTACAAAATATGCAATTGCAACGCCAGACTCAACCCTTACACATCCAGCTCAATACTTACCGGACAATGGTCGCTGCCGAAAACCTCATTGTGAATCTCCGCACTCTGCAACTTATCCGCAATCCTGTCCGACACCACAAAATAATCAATACGCCAACCCGCATTCTTCTCGCGCGCCTTAAAGCGATAGCTCCACCAGCTGTACTTAACCTCCTCCGGATGCAGATAACGGAAGCTGTCCGTAAATCCAGCGGCCTTCAGCTCACGGAACTTAGCACGCTCCTCATCCGTAAAGCCTGCATTCCTGCGGTTAGTCTTAGGATTCTTCAAATCAATCTCCTCAGCCGCCACATTCAGATCACCGCAGACAACAACCGGCTTCTTCGCATCCAGCTCCTGCAGATAAGCACGGAACACATCCTCCCACACCATGCGGTAATCAAGACGCGCCAGGCCATCCTTGGAATTAGGCGTATACACCGTCACCAGATAAAAGCTCGCAAACTCCAGCGTAATCACACGGCCTTCCTTATCGTGCTCCTCCTGTCCCAAGCCATAGGTAACAGCCAAAGGCTTAACCTTCGTAAACACAGCAGTACCGCTGTAGCCCTTGCGCTCCGCACTGTTCCAATACTCCTCATAGCCGGGGAACACAAAATCAGCCTGCTCACGCTGCATCTTCGTTTCCTGCAGACAAATAATATCCGGTGCTGCCTCCTGCAAAAATTCGGCAAAGCCCTTCGTCATGCAGGCACGCAAACCGTTAACATTCCAGGAATATAATTTCATAAAATCAACCTCTTTTCCGTAAATTTATCCGGTATAACAACGGTAAAATTACCGTGTAAAATTTATACTCTGTCTTTTTATTTTAACATTCGATGCAAAAAAATAAAAGAGCTGCCCTCAGCGCAGCCTCGTCATCAGCGATGACAAATGTGCACGGCAGCCCTTAAATTTTAGAATTTGATTTGCGACGGCTCATAATCAACTGTTGTCTTGATGAAAGCAATCTCATTGCAGTACGGATACTGCGGACAATACACGCATTCCTTCCATACCTTCTGCGGCAGCTTATCCTTCGCAGTTTCAATATAATCGCACTTGGCAAAAAATCCCGGCTGATAGGTCAGAGTGAAAAACATCGTCACTCCGCGCTCAATGCCCTCCTTTTCCAAATGCTCCACCAGCTGACGGCCTATACCTGTTTTCTGCAAGCTCGGTTCCACCGCCAGCGAGCGGATTTCTGCAAAGCGGTCCCAGACAAAATGCAGCGCACCGCAACCCAACAAGCGGTTGTTTTCCACCGCTAAAATATAATCGCGCAGATTCTCATAAATTGCATTGCGCGCACGTGGCAGCATCAAGCCTTCCTTTGCATAATAATTCAGCAATTTGTGTATATGTTCTACATCGCTGAAAGTTGCCGGTCTAAAAACAATCATTTTTCAAACCCCCTCATTTGTATTCCCCATATCAGTTTATCTAACGTAACTGATTTTCTATATATTATCACGTATTACAGCAGAGTACAAGTATAAAAATGCAAAAAAAGAATTAATCAGTGTAATAAAATACTGATTAATTCTTTTTTAAAACAAGGTTACATTCTTTCCTTCAGCATGTCTGCCGCAGCACACAAAGCCACAATAATTGCAGCAGGTCGCGGCGGGCATCCAGGCACAGCAATATCAACCGGCACCACGTCAGCCGCACGTCCTACAACAGCATAAGTGCTGCCATAGGTTTCGCCGCCACAGGCACAGGCACCGCAAGCCATAACCATTTTCGGTTCAGGCATAGCGTCATAGGTCATACGCAGCGCCTGCTCCAGGTTGCGCGTAACTACGCCGGTAACCATCAGCATATCCGCATGACGCGGAGAAGCAACGAAGGCGATACCGTAACGGTGTAAATCATAAACAGGATTGCTCATCGCACCCAGCTCAAAGTCGCAGGCATTGCAGCTGCCAGCGTCAAGATGACGTACATGCAGAGAGCGTCCCAGCTTTGCCGTAACAGCCTCGCTGACCTCCACGGCACTGTCAGCCAGAATCTGCGCCAAAGCATCATGGTTCGTATGCACCAGCGCCTTACGCGCGCAGGCCTCCACACAGCGTCCGCAGAAAACGCACTTACTGTAATCTATTTTTGCTTTACCGTCAGCCACACTCACAGCGCCGACCGGGCAGGCAGCGGCACAGGCACCGCAGCCGTCACAGCCGCCGTCGCACTGCAGCTGACCGCGCAGACGCTTGTGGCCCGTAGTATCAATATTTTCGGTAGCAATCTTTCCGTGAAAAATTGCCTCCAGCATTTTTAACATCTTGCCACCTCCTTAGCGGTCTATGCAGGCATAGCATAACTCAAAGCTCTTATTTATTAACGGGAAGTCCGGAATGATGTCGCCCTGTACTGCCACAGTTAGTGCCGGCCAGTTAGGATAGGAGGCACTGCGCACAAACAGGCGGTCTATGCGGCCTTCCTTATCCAGCAGCAGGCAGTGCAGATTATCACCGCGGGCAGATTCGCTGATGCCCCAGGTAAAATGACCTTCCTCCTGCTGCAGCTCGCCCAGCTCTACCGCCAGCTGCGTTTCCGCGTTGCGGCGCAGCTTGCTGATAAGCTGACGCACCAGCTTCAGGCTCTGGGCAACCTCACCGATACGCACCTTGATACGTGCTTCGACATCCCCAGCTGTTTCCGTAATAACCTCAAAATCAAGCTCATCATAAATACCGTAGCCGATATCCTTACGGCTGTCACGGGTACTGCCGCTGGCACGCGCACCCACGCCTACCATAGCCAGATCAAAGGCAGTTTCCGGACGCACTCTGCCGGTGGTACGGATACGGTTGACGAAGTTCGCCTGCTCCCACATGATATGCACCATATCGGCATAAACAGCCTCTACCTCACGCAGAACCTCCTCGATTTCCTCCAACATTGCGTCAGTAACATCGTACTGCACACCGCCGGGGATAATCAGGCCGCGCAGGAAACGGTTGCCTGCCAGCATTTCGTTAAGCTGCATCAGGTATTCCTTCAGACGCGCCCCCATGCTGATTACAGGCGAGAAGCCGACACCGGCGCAAATATTGCCCGTATCGCCCACATGGTTATACAAGCGCTCCATCTCCGCAGCCAGTGTACGGATTAACCACGCACGGTAAGGCACCTCCGCCTCCGAACATTTTTCCACCGCCTGACAGAAGCTCAGCGTATTTGCTACACTGCAGGCACCGCAGATGCGTTCTACAATCGGCAGTGCCTCCATCGGAGTAAGACCTTCGACAGCCTTTTCAATGCCGCGATGGGTAAAGAACAGCTTGGCATCCAGCTGCAGCATAGCCTCGCCTGCCTGACTGAAGCGGAAATGACCGGGCTCGATGATGCCTGCGTGGATAGGACCTACAGGAACCTCAAAGAGGCCTTCGCCCTGAGAGGTAAGCATTTCGTATTCACGATTTCCGCGTGCATCGTAATTCTTAGGATATTTTTTCAGCAGCGGATGAAAGCCTTCGGGAAAGCTCTCATGCAGCACCAGCGGACGCATATCGGGATGTCCCTGCGGCTCGAAGCCGAACATATCATGCAGCTCACGCTCATACCAAGCAGCAGCCGGCAGCAGCGTAGTCAGCGACTGATATTCCAGCGGACCATCCGCAGGGAACGGAGCCTTCAAAACATCAATATCGCGTTTGGCAGCATTATAGAACAGGCAGTAGATGGCCAGACCGCCGCCCTGCAGCGTTTCGTCTGCGCCGAACATGGCAGCCAGCGGACGCTTGCCGCTGTCGCTGCAGATATTGGCAGCACCACGCAAATTTTCCGGTTTAACTAGCATTATCTCAGCCTCCTATAATCCGCACAGCCTGGGTCAGCAGATTGTTGAGCCAGGGAATATTTTCAAAGCCGGCGCCCACTACGCAGGTCAAAAGCAGCAGCACAGCCAGCACAGATACGTCGGTCGCGCCCAGCAAATCGCCCAAGGGCTGACGCTTCGATTTATCGCACAGCATACGCATGCCGTGGTACAAAATACCGATTAAAACGCCGGCCAGCAGGATAATCAGCAGACTGCCTGCTACCCAATGTCCCTCACGGAACATAGACGCCATAATGTAAAACTTACTGAAGAAAAGGCCCATCGGCGGCAGGCCCAAAATGCCCAGCATACCCAAAAGCCAGAAGGTCGCGGTATGCGGTACATCCTTAATCATACCATGAATACGCATCATATTACGTGTCTGATATTCTTGGATAATAGTGCCGGCAATATAGAACAGAACAAACTTAATCATCGCATGGCTGTACATATGCAGCATTACAGCCTTCAGGGAAAAAGCGGAAAAGACGCCGATACCGGCAACCATAATGCCGATGTTTTCCATGGAGGAATAAGCCAGAATACGCTTAACGTCGCGCTGTACAACAACGAACGGTACCGCAATGGCCACAGTCAGCACGGCAAAGAACAGCAGCATGCTGCTCATCATCGCAGCGCCTGCTGTCGGCAGCAGGATAACCAGATTACGCAGCAATACATAGATAGCACAGCTGCAGAGTGCACCGCTCAGCATACCGCTGGTCAGCGACGGAGCCTCGGCGTAGGCATCAGGCAGCCAGGTATGCATCGGCGCCATGCCTGCCTTCGTACCGTAGCCGATAACGATAAACAGCAGTGCCAGCTTAGTCATAGCCGGGTTCAGGCTTTTGGCATGCTCATGCAGGTACAGCCAGCTGAGCGCCTTTTCGCCGCCCAACGCATCAAGCTGTGCATAATACAGCACCAGTGTACCCAAAAGTGCCAGACAAATGCCGACGGTACAAACCATGATGTATTTCCACGTTGCTTCCAAAGCAGCGCGGGTGAATTTAAAGGAAATGAGCAACGCACTGATTAAGGTAGTCGCTTCGATGGCTACCCACATCAGACCCAAGTTTTTTACCAGCAGTACGATGAACATCGTCCAGCAGAAAAGCTGCATCAGCGCAAAGTAACGGCCGGTCTGCAGCTGCTCGCCCTTGAGTACGCCGCAGCGCTCTTCACGCGTAAGATAATTACGCGCAGTCCAGGTCGCTGCCAGATAAAGTGTGGTAATAATAATGATTACCCACATATTCAACGCATCAATGTAAAAATAATCGTCTACATAGGGCACAGCGGGATTAAAGGACTTTGCCATCAGCGCTACGCACACACCTACCGCAGTTGCCGTCAGGCGGTGCAGCCAATGCAGGATATTATTGCCGAAGCCCGCAGCCAGTGCCAGCACCGCGCACAAGGGTGGCAGGCATAACAGTACCAAAATATATGTTAACATTACATCCCCTACCCTTTCAGCTTGTCCAGCACATTTGTATCCGTCGTTTTAAACGACAGACGCAGACGCGAGGTTAAAATAACAAGAATAACAACAGCAATCAGCACATCAAGGAAAATACCCAGCTCGATAATCAGCGGCAAGCCTTCTGTCATAATCAGACCGAGCAGGTAAATGCCGTTTTCCAAGGTAATCAGGCCGATCATCTGCATAATGGCACGGCTGCGCATAACAATCAGCGCCAGACCGGTCATAATCATAAACATAGAGGTCGCTAAAATATCGCGTCCCTCTGCCTGCGGCAGCAGACCGTCAATTACCATGTAGCCGAGTGCCATACTGCAGGCTGCAAAAGCAGTGGAATAGTTAACATTGATATCACTGACAATTTCACGCTCATCGCGCAGCTGATTTACCACGCGCAAAATAGCGTAAGGAATAAAGAGCACCTTAACGGCAATCGTCAGCACACCGGGCAGCCAGGCATGCAGGCCGCTGCCATGGCTCATGCCTACGACGAGGCAGGCTGCCGCAATCAGTGCAGACTGCAGCGCCAGGCACAGAGTTGCGCGGCGCAGCTCCACAAAGCGCGTCTGCAGGAAAACGATAAACATTAAACTTACAACCAAATATTCCATCGTTACCTCCTTACTGTGCCACTACTGCCAGCAGCAGCATCAGGCCCGCTGCGGCCAGATATACACGCACCTTGAAAAGGCGCATCTTATTGTTCAAGGTTTCAACCACACCTACAGCCACCGCACTGATAAGCACCTTAAATACAACCGGCAAATCCAGCGGCAGATACAGCATAGCGAAGAGCACTAAGAATACCAGCAGCTTAAGCTGGCTTGCCCAATGGATGAGCGCCAGCAGACGGCCGGAATATTCCAGTGTCATGCATTCATGAATCATCGTCAGTTCCAGATGCGTATCAGGGTTATCAACCGGGATACGGCTGTTTTCTGCGAGCAGCACCAGGAAGAAGGCAATGCAGGTCAGCACGCCTGCTACCGTCAGGTTAACCTCATCCGTACGCAGGCTCATGCCTGCCAGCGAGGTGCTGTTGGTGTGCAGCACGTTGGAAAGCACGGCCAGCATTACCACAGGCTCAACGAAGGCTGCCACATAAACCTCACGGCTGCCGCCCATGCCGCCGAAGGCGGTGGCTGCATCCATCGAGGAAACTGCCATAAAGAAGCGTCCCAAAGCCAACAGATAAACAAATACAAAAACGTCGCCGAAGCCGGCCTGACCGCCTAAGAATCCCGGCAGCATGCAGGCTGCCGCAAAGGTCGTCAGAAAATATACGCAGGGTGCCAGACGGAAGGTGATGCTGGTATAAGGAGTAAGCATAGTAGGCTTGCCCCACCATTTGCGGATATCGTAATATTCCTGCCAGATGCTGCTGCCGATACGGTTCTGCATCCAGGCCTTTACCTTTTTAACAATGCCGGTTACCAGCGGAGCGCACAAAAGCAGCAAAACTGCCTGCGCCATACCGAGGGCCAGCTGTAACAATTCATTCTCTAAAATCATTTATAAAGCGCCCCCCATACCAGTACAAACATCATTGCCACCATAACATAGGCAACATATAAACGCACACTGCCCTGCTGCAGACGGCGCAGGAAGTTGGAAACACTTACAAAATGCTTCTGCAGGGGCTGATAAAGCTTTTCTGTAATCATATCGGGAATTTCCAGCTTGTAGGAAAGCTGACGGCCGAAGTAAGCATGCTCCTTGCGCATGTAGGTTACCTGACGCTTGGGCTTCAGCAGATAATCGAAGGCACGACGTACAGGCTTACTGAAGCCGGTTGCGGAATACTGCTGACGCTGCGTCGGATAGGTACCGCAGTTCCAGGTAACATCCTCCACAACAAAGCAATCCTTAACAGCGAGCCACAGCACTGCGCCCAGTACCAGCAGCAGAGCCAAGAGCAGCAGCGGCTTGTAGCAGACAGCAGTGCCTACACCGGCCCACGCCAGATTCATACCGAAGGCATCAAGTGCGACAGGCATGCCCAACGCCAGCATTGCTGCACGTACAACAGGCAGCGGATAAAGACCGCAAGCAACAACTAAAACAGATGCTACGCCCATAGCAGCGAGCATAAATTTATCGGATTCGTGCGCATGCTCCACGATTTCACTGCGAGCACGGCCCAGGAAGGTGATGCCGAAGAAGCGTACAAAGCAGCCTAGAGCCAGTGCTCCGGTAAAGCCCAGCAGAACAAAGGACACTGCCGTCCACAGGCGGATATCCTGACCTGCGCAGCTTGTACCCAGGCTGATAAAGCTCTGCAGCACCAGCCATTCACCGGTAAAGCCGTTCGTCAGCGGAATAGCGGCGAGTGCCAGCGAGCCGACGAAAGCAAAAACAGCGGTATACGGCATTTTGCGTGCGAGGCCGCCGAACAGCTCCAGGTTTTTGCTTCCGGTACCGTGCATAATACTGCCGGCACACATAAACATCAGCACCTTCATAATGCTATGGTTAAAGGCATGCACCAACGCAGCCACAAAGCCAAGCATATAAAAGCTGCTGCCGGAAGCCTTCATCAGCATACCGCAGCCGAAGGCAGCAAAAATTACGCCCATATTTTCCACGGAGGAATAAGCAAGCACGCGCTTGATATCCGTTTCCATCTGGGCATAGAGTACGCCCAAAAATGCGGATACTACGCCTGCCAGCAGTACAGCAACGCACCACCAGTAATTCCAGGCAGGCAAAAAGCTGAACATAAAACGACCGAAGCCATAAAGCGCAATCTTCAGCATAACACCGCTCATCAGCGCGGAAACGTGACTGGGTGCTGCCGGATGCGCCTTAGGCAGCCACACATGCAGCGGCACCAGACCGGCCTTCAAAGCAAAACCGACAAAGGCACAGACAAAAACAAGATGCTGCCAACTGCCATCCAACGTATTCTTGGCCATAGCAGCAAAGCTGAAGCCCTCGCTGGCAGAGCCTGTCAGCAAAAAGGCAATCATAATCGCCGCCGTACCTACGCTGGTCATAACCAGATACTGATAGGCAGCATTCCAGGTAGCACGCTTTTCGGATTCATGGTTAACCAGCATAAAGGAGGCTACGGCCATAATCTCCCAGAAAAGCAGGAAGCTGAAGGCATCGCCGGCCAGCAGCACCAGTACCATAGACATGATAAACAGGCACCACATACCTCCCAAAAGGCGCAGACGGCTGCCCTCATAACCACGCGCATAACCAAGCGCGTACAGGCTGGTAACAACACCGGCGATACCGATCAAAAGCAGAAAGACTGCGCTCCAGCCATCGCAGCCTAAAGAATACGAGCCCCAGATCAGGGGTGCGGGGCTCACGCCGCCGAAAAGCAGCAGGCCTGCTGCATAAGCGCAGACAGCGCTGCCAAAAAGGGCAGCGCTGTTAGCAAGCCAGTGTGCAGCACGCTGCATGCCGTGGGGAAGCAGCATGGTTAATACGCCGATGCCATAGAAGCCCACAGACACCAAAAACATTTCCATTTCATCACCTACACATAAAAATTTCAACTTCTTCACAAAAATGACATGTATTGTTAATTATAACACATTTGTTGATTGCGTAAAAGCAAATTACTGTTAAGAATACAAAAAAATACACCGAACCTGCAGAAATTCCACAGATTCGGTGGTTTATAATAAGGCTTCGGCATCAAATGAGCTTCCGGCAAATTATATTTTTACCCTTACTCTTTAGCCCGCAGCGCCAGCTGCTTACGCAGCCTGTGACGCAGCAGCTCAATAAAGCCTGCCGCCTCCTGCACCCGCAGCAACGGTCCGAAGGATAAAATACGGATAACCATTTCCGTTTCATCACTTTTGTTATACATCAGCTGCAGCCTGTAATGCTTTTCATCCAAGCGTTCCGTTATCTTTTCCAGATGCGAAAAATGCAGCATCGCCCGCTCCAGAGCATTGCGCTCGTCCGTCAGCAGGACGGTAACCGCACATCGCTCCGGCTCCAGCAGCATGCAGGCCTCCTCACCCGTCTGCTCCAGCATTTTGCAGCTTTTTATGCGCCCCACATTAACGTAATGCAGATGGCGCTCGCACACCGCCTTCAGGCGGAACTTGTCATCCTTCGCCGAATATTCCAGCTGCAGCGGCAGATATTCTTTCCGCACGCTCTCGTTTTTGCCGCTGATAAAGCTGATTTCTACCCTGCGCTTTTCCGTTATCGCCTGCAGCAGCAAGCGAAAATGCTGTTTGTACTCGGGATCATCATAATTATCACCGTCGCTGTAACGGTCGAAATACACAAACTGTTCCTCACTGAACAGCGGCTCCACATTCTCCAGTCCGCTGGAATCTACATCAAAAAGCTGTATCCGCTTATCCGTCAGCAGGCTTTTCAGCCAGCGACGCTGCAATGTTGTCAACGGCATCGCCGGTGCATGCCGCAGCGGCGTAGTCATATCCTTCTGCAGCAGCGGCCAGCTTCCGTCCTGCAGTGCCTTGGGAATGGTCAGGCAGCTGTCGGCAAAGGCCTGCTCCCGCACCAACAGCTCCAAGCTGTCCTTCGTCAGCTGTTTTTCCTGCGCCTGCCGCAGAATACTGCTCACAACATTAAAATAGGTGCCGTATATTTCGTTAAAAAAGCTGTCATTTTTCGCCATCCGCTTGCACCTCCTGCAGATAATAGGCTGCCGTCTGCTCCAGATCATCATAAAAAATGCGCTCTATTTCCTCGTTACTGCAGCTAAAAGCAGTAATACGCCCGATAAAGGTGCGTATCCACGGCAATAGCTCACGCGCATCATACACGGCAGCACTGAAGCAATAATGCTCCGCATCCAGCTGCTGCACCGTTCCGCAGCGCTTTTCGCGCTCCAGGCGCTGCACAATAAACTGCTCGTCAGCTGCCGCCTCCACCGTAAAGCTGATTTCCTCCAACCGATCTGTCCTGAGCATGCCTGCGCCCCAGATGTGCGGCGCCACCTCTTTGGCCAGCTGCAGAAACTCCTCATAACGTCCTTCTGCGCGTTTAACCTCAATACTCTCGATATGGTCCAAGCGGTTGAACAACAGCTTCCGTGCAGCATAGCTATAGCTCAAAAGATACTGTCGTCCTGTCCTTGTGCTACAGTAAATTTTCAAAGGACAAACATATTGCGGTATGCTGCTGCCGTCCTTGTCACAGCGGTAAAGCGTTACGGACTGCCTGCTGTTCATCGCCTCCAGCAGCTCAAACAAAAGCCTGCTGTCCATAGTATAAAGAATAAAGTGATGCTTAAAAGCAAACGCTTCGCAGTCCTCGGCAAATTTATCCAGCAGATAGGAGCCAACCTCTCCCAAAGGCGCTGCCTCGGAAAAGAAGGCGCAGGCAAGCTGCCAACTGCGCCAGTTCACTTCATCACGCGCCAGGCAGTAAAGATTGCGCCGTCCCTGCTTCACTAGCCGCAGCATTCCCAGCGCAGTATATTCATTCAGCTTGTTGCGCACCGTCGATTCATCGGGCTGACGCAGCCGATTATCGAAACAGTTAAAATAACGGCCGCTCAGCAGCTCCAACAGCTCTGCCGCCGAATAGGCCTTGCCGTCTGCAAGAATATCCAGCAGATAAAAATGCAGCGTAATATCCATGGACGTAAAGCTCTTGGCCTTCCAGCTTTTATACAAAGGATTATGACTGATACTGCTGCTGTCGAAGGAAATGCGGTAGGCTCTGCCGTCCGCTTCGCTCTTGAAGCTCATGTAATCCTCCAGCCAGCTGTCCAGACGCCGGCGATTATCATCGTAGCTTCTGGAGCTTTTGGCGGTAAAATCCTGCCGCTTTTCAAAGCCATATACATAAAAGCGCCGCATAAAATTGCGTATATCACTGTAATTTTTAAAAAGCTCGCTATAAGCCATCTGCTTCTGTTCCCCTTCCGCGCTAAATTAATATTAGTATAACATAAGCAACGTATCTCTGTAATTACAAAAACGGCGCAACAGATTTTTACATCCGTTACGCCGTTAATTTATTTTTTATTCAACTGTTACACTCTTTGCGAGATTACGCGGTTTATCAACATCACAGCCACGAGTCAGCGCCGCATAGTAGGCCAGAAGCTGCAAGGGCAGCACTGCCATCAGCGGTGCCAGATATTTGTCCGTACGCGGGATGTAGATAACGTGATCCGCATATTTTTCCAGAGAGGTGTCGCCCTCAAAGCCGATAGCAATAACCACAGCCTCGCGCGCCTTAACCTCCTGCAGGTTGCTGACGGTTTTATCATATACATCCATCTGCGTTGCCAGCACGATTACCGGTACACCGGAAACAATCAAAGCCAAGGTGCCGTGCTTCAGCTCGCCTGCTGCATAAGCCTCCGCATGAATGTAGGAAATTTCCTTCAGCTTCAGCGCACCTTCAAGCGCTACGGCATAATCAAGGCTGCGTCCCAGGAAGAAGGCATCCTCACTGCTGCCGTATTCACGCGCAAACACCTTAATCTGGTCCACGTTTTCAAGCATTTTATGAATCTGCTCGGGTACAAAGGTCAGGCCCCGCACCAGCTCCTGCTCACGCTCGGCACTCATGCTGCCGCGCAGACGGCCTACATAAATCGCCAGCATCAGCATTGCCAGAAGCTGTGTAGTGTAAGCCTTGGTAGATGCTACGGCAATTTCCGGACCGGCATATGTATAAACAACCTGGTCTGCCTCGCGCGCAATAGAGCTGCCGACAACATTTGTAACTGCCAGAGTGCGGGAACCAAGACGCTTAGCCTCGCGCAGCGCTGCCAGTGTATCACTTGTTTCACCGCTCTGGCTGATAACAATCGTCAGGCTGTTGCCATCAACAAGCGGATCGCGGTAACGGAACTCGCTGGCAATATCCACCTCAACCGGCACACGTGCCAGCTGCTCCAGATAATATTTGCCGACAATGCCTGCATGGTAAGCGGTACCGCAGGCCACAATAAAGATTTTATTGATTTCCCGCAGCTCCTCGGCTGTCCAGTTCAGCTCGGGGAAGCCGATGGTTTTTGCTGCCGCATCCAGACGACTGGTCATGGTATCGCGCAAAGCCTTGGGCTGTTCATAAATTTCCTTCAGCATGAAATGCTCAAAGCCGCCCTTTTCCGCTGCTTCGGCATTCCAGTTAACGACAAACACCTTCTTGCTGATGGGAGTTCCGTTGATATCCTGCACCCATACACCGTCTGCCGTTACCGTAGCGATTTCGCCGTCGCTCATGATAAAGGTACGGCGCGTATGGTTGATAATTGCCGGAATATCGGAAGCGATAAAGTTTTCACCCTCACCCAGGCCGATAATCAGCGGATTATCCTTTTTGGTGCAGATGATTTTATCAGGCTCGTATTCGCACATAAACACCAAGCTGTAGGAACCCTTGATGAGCTTCAGCACCTTTTTGACGGTTTCTTCGAAATCTCCGTCATATTGGTCCGCCATCAGATGAGCTACAACCTCACTGTCTGTTTCGGACAGGAATTCATGTCCCTTGGCAATCAGTTCTTCCTTCAAGCCAAGATAGTTTTCAATAATACCGTTATGGACAACGACAAACTTACCGCTGCTGTCCGTATGCGGATGCGCGTTGCGATCCGACGGACGGCCATGTGTTGCCCAGCGTGTGTGACCGATGCCTACATTGCCCACAGGCATATTATCCGCTAATTTCTGACGCAGTGCGTCAAGACGGCCTACACATTTTTCTACACGGATGCTGTTGTTTTCATAAACAGCAATGCCGGCAGAATCATAACCGCGATACTCTAGCTTGCTCATACCGTCAAGCAAAAAGGGGGCTGCTTCGTGATTACCGATATAACCTACAATTCCGCACATAAGTAGTAATCCTCCTCTACGCTGCAAGGTATAAGGCATCATCTGCTTCGTCAGGTTTTCTCGTATCTGATACCTTCTCCCTTGCGAGCCTGTATTATATTCTTTGCCCTTTCTGCCACCGTGCTTTTCTCTCCCCCGTTACCGGAGGACTTTGTACACGGTTTGCGGCCTGCAGCCGGCCGTGAGGCATCCGCTGACTGATCGATAACCTCATTCCTCGTCCACCGCCTAAGCGGTACATGCGCTTACATCCTTCACTGTCTGCTTTTAGCAGCAAAGACAAGGCTCTGCTGATTTATGAGCAAACAGACAATGAGCCGCGCAGGCAGGCAGTCCCACGCGGCACATCCTCAGACTAATTTAATTTTACAATATGATGACTGACAGGTCAAGAAAACATTCCTTGAATTTTTTATACCAAAAAAGAAATGCCAGATAAAAAACTAGACCTTTACCAACTGCAAATACGGTAAAAGTCTAGTTTTACTTTAAAAATATTTTAGCAAAGGCCTGCTTATGCCAGCTCCTTGGTTACAACGTCGGCAATAGCGTTGGCAATCTGTTCCAGACGCTCCTGCTTCGGTCCTTCGGCCATAATACGGATTAAAGGTTCGGTGCCGGAAGCACGTACCAGAATCTGACCGTTTTCGCCCAGCTCCTCCTGATATTTTTTGATTACTTCCTGAATAGCAGCCTTTTCTTCCCAGCCGTTTTTATTCTTCACGCGTACATTCAGCAGAATCTGCGGGAATTTAGTCATTACGGCGCCCATCTCGGACAAAGGCTTGTTGTTGCGAACCATTGCGCACAACAGCTGTACAGCAGTCAGAATGCCATCACCAGTTTTAGCGAATTCGGAGAAAATGATATGACCGGATTGCTCGCCGCCGATAGAATAATTATGCTTGAGCATTTCTTCCAGTACATAGCGGTCACCTACCGCGGTTTTGACAGTCTTGCCACCATGAGCCTTCATAGCCTGATGCAGGCCGACGTTACTCATAACAGTGGTTACCAGCATATTGTCATGCAGCTTGTTGCGCTTCATCAGCTCCAGAGCGCAAATCAGCATAATTTGGTCGCCGTCCATAGCCTCGCCGTTTTCGTCAACTACCAGGCAGCGGTCGGCGTCGCCGTCATTGGCGATACCCACATGAGCGCCAACCTCGACAACCTTCTTCTGCAAAGCCTCCAGATGAGTGGAGCCGCAGCCGTTGTTGATGTTGATGCCGTTAGGCTCGTTGAAAATTGCCACAACCTCAGCACCGAGGCTGCGCAGGATAACCGGTGCGATTTCGCTGTTGGCACCGTTGGAGCAGTCCATAACAATCTTCAGACCGTTCAGCTTAGCATAAGCAGTGCTCAGAATGTGCTTAATATACAGCGCAGACAAATCCTTTTCATGAATAATCTGGCCGACGCTGCTGCCGCTTACTGCCTGAGTGTAATCAATCGGTGCAGCAACGATAGCTGCAATTTCGTCCTCTACTGCATCAGGCAGCTTGTGGCCTGTCTGAGAGAAGAATTTGATACCGTTATCTTCAAACGGATTGTGAGAAGCAGAAATTACTACACCGGCGTTAGCCTTAACCTCACTGGTCAGGAAAGAAATTGCCGGAGTAGGCATAACGCCCAGAAGATGTGCATTGCCGCCGGCGCTGCAGATACCTGCTGCCAAAGCGCTTTCCAGCATTTGTCCGCTGCGGCGTGTATCTCTGCCGATAATAATTTTCGGGCAGGAAACCTCGCGGCCAAAGTATTTTGCGGCAGCATAGCCCAGCTTAAAGGCCAGCTCCGGAGTAAGCTCTACGTTCGCTACACCGCGAACACCATCAGTACCAAATAATCTTGCCATTTTTTGTAATAACCTCCCTAATGTTAATTCGTTTATATGTGAGTTGGGAATTGTTGAGCTAAAAAATCAAATTGATAGGCTCCCCTTGGGGGAGCTGTCACCCACAGGGTGACTGAGAGGGGTTGGTACTCGCTATGCTTACTAACAGCGTTATGTTGAGCGCGCCCCTCTCCGTCATCGCTACGCGATGCCACCTCTCCCCTAGGAGAGGCTTTATCACCGTATTTTTCGTATTTTATTATCCTACTTCACCGGCGCAAATCGTTCCATAATCGCGCGCGCTACATGATAGCCGTCAAGCGCGGCGCTCATAATGCCGCCGGCATAGCCTGCGCCTTCGCCGCAGGGATAAAGCAAATCATGCGTCAGCGATACATAGCTCTGTCTGTCGCGCTCGATGCGAACCGGCGCCGAGGTGCGTGTTTCCACACCCGTCAGCAACGCGCCGCCGTCGGCGTAACCAGCCAGCTTGCGTCCGAAGCTCGTAATGCCCTCGCGCAGAGTATCCGTAACGTAAGCAGGCAGCACCTTGTCTAAGCTGCAGGCCGTCAGTCCCGGACGATAGCTTGGCTGCACCAGACATTCCAGTGACGGAGTGCTGCGCTTCAAAAAGCTGTCCAGATCTTGCGCAGGCGCATAATAGCTGCTGCCTGCCGCCGCATAAGCAAGCTGCTCATAGCGGCGCTGGAATTCTACACCTGCCAGCGCACCATCACCGAAATCCCTGCTGTCCACATTCACCACCAACGCGCTGTTGGCAATGCCGCTGTCACGCTTAAACATGCTCATGCCGTTGACAACCACGCCACCGGCCTCCGAAGCAGCGGCAACTACCTGACCGCCAGGGCACATGCAGAAAGAATAGGCTGTGCGTGTTTTATCCTGAGTATGGTAAACAAGCGCGTAATCCGCTGCGCCCAGCAGATGATGTCCGGCAAAGCTGCCGTACTGCGCCCTGTCAATCAGCTCCTGCGGATGCTCGATGCGCACACCGATAGCAAAGGGCTTCGCCACAATGCCTACGCCCCTACGTGCCAGCATAGCGTAGGTATCGCGCGCGCTGTGACCGCAGGCCAGTACCACGGCTCCTGCCGCCAGTCTTTCGCCGCCGTCGAGGATTACCCCCTGCACAGCATTATTTTTAATATCCAGATCAACAACATGCGCATCATAGCGCACGCTGCCGCCCAGCTCCGCAATGCGGCGGCTGAGCCCCTGCACCATCGCACGCAGCTTATCCGTGCCTACGTGCGGCTTGTGCTCGTACAAAATATTTTCCGGCGCGCCTGCATCTACAAACAGTTGCAGGATTTCAGCCATCATAGGATCATTCACACGTGTAGTCAGCTTGCCGTCCGAAAAGGTGCCTGCACCGCCCTCGCCAAACTGAACGTTGGACGCGGGGTTAAATTCTCCCGTCTGCCAAAAGCGCTGCACATCCTGCACGCGCTGCGCCACCGGCTTGCCGCGCTCCAAAAGCAGCGGCTTGTAGCCATGCTCCGCCAGCTGCAGTGCCGCCAAAAGTCCCGCAGGACCGGCACCGATAACCACAGGCGGTGCGCTCAGCGGCAGTGTGCCAAGCTCCAGCGTCGGCTGCTGCTGCTCCTGATATTGTGTAATATCACGGTCCGCCAGCAGACGCTTCGCCTGTCTGCCGCCTGTTTCAACCTCTGCCAGCACATGGTAGTTGAGGCAGATATCATTTTTCTTGCGCGCATCCACTGCCTTGCGTACTATCCTCACACTGCCCAAAGCCTCGCGCGGTATACCGCATTTGCGGCACACCGCCTGCTCCAGCGTCTGCTCCTGTCGCAGGCTGATACGCACATTATTTATTTTCAGCTTCATCTATAAATCAGTTCTGCCTTTCTACCGATATTTTAATCTGCACCGTACGTCTTTCTGGAATAACCTTTTCCGGCAAATCAAGCTCAGCTGCAACAACAGTACTGCCATTGAGCTTGCTTACATCCAAGGGCTTAGTTTTGACATCCTTCAGCTCCTTCAGCACGGAAGGCGGTGCGGTAACGCGAACGCTTGTCGGCACAATCTCTGTTTTGGTAACAATAATACCGGCAGGCAAATCACCGCTCATAACCAGCTTAACCGGAATATCAAGCGAATGCATCTGGCTTACCATATTGGCCTGCACCATAACGCGCTCAGGGATAATTCTCATATTAGGAATATCGTAACCGTCGTCACTCACGGCAACCAGCTCGCTTTCCGTCTGGAAGCTGCCGCTATGGTTGCTGATATCTATCGGAGCAACCACACGGTTTACCTTGTCAATACGATGTGTTGCACCACGCAAAGTAACCTCCGCTGGAGTAATTATACTGCTGCCGATGGTCATATCACCGTTCACCGCGCCAACGATACGCGTAGTAACGGGAACCTTTTTCTCGCTTACCGTATCCACATATACGGAAACCTCCTTAGGCGTTACGGATACAATCTCGCCGCCGGAGTAGGTTACCGTAATCGGCAGGCTCTGCTGACCTTCGGTTATATTTTTTAAATTGATAGAAGCATTGATTTCGGCACTCAGATTATCGGAACTCAGCTTGGCACGCGAACCGCGCACCTTTACCAGAATTTTATCGGGAGCATTAAAGACCATCATATTTTGCGGCAGATTTCTCTGCTGCAGGCGCACCTCGATATTGCGCTCGATTATCGGGTTCTGGTCGGTCATTACATATACCCACAGGCCGCAGGCCATGAGCAGGCAGATAATCCTTGCCAACAGGTTTTCCTTACGCGCCAGCCTTTGCAAAAATCTCATTTTTTCTCACCGCCCCACAAGCTCTTGATTTTATCAACCAAAGAATTCTTAACTGCTGCATGCGAACGGAAAATTGCCGTGCGCAAAATTTCCTTCACATCATCCACCGTCAGATAACGCATCAGCTCGCCGTTGCGGGCAATGGAAATCGTACCGGTTTCCTCGCTGACAACAAGAATCATCGCATCGGACTGCTCGGACATACCGATAGCGGCACGATGGCGGGTACCAAGCTCCTGGCTCAGATTACGGTTTTCCGTAAGCGGCAGCAAGCAGCAGGCAGCAACAACGCGGTTGCCGCGGATAACGACAGCGCCGTCATGTAGCGGTGTATCCTTAACAAAAATGTTCTGCAGCAGTCCCGAGCTCACCAGACCGTCAATCGGCACACCGGTTTCGATACGCTCTGCCAAACCGGTAGCACGCTCAAAGACCATCAGCGCACCTACCTTGTTTTTGCTCATCACCTTAGTGGCATGAGCAACGGAATCCAGCATTTCCTCCAGCTCCTGCTCGTCCAGCTCGCTGCCCTTATGAAACAGCTTGCCGCGGCCGATTTGCTCCAAAGCACGTCGCAGCTCCGGCTGAAAGACAACAGGCAGGGCGACCATAATCACCGTCATGCTCTTTTCCAGCAGCCAGCTGATAACATGCAGGTTCAGCCAACGGCAGATAAGCGTGAAGCCTATCAGCACCATAAGCCCCTTACCCAATGTTGCGGCACGGGTGTTTTTCAGCATCAGGAACAAACGGTAAAGAAAATAGGCAACGACGACAATATCTATAACATCCAAAAATGTGATTGTCGAAAGCAAGCCTTGCAGTTGTATCATCATAATTGCATTGCTCCTATCTATCAGACACTATCGACTAAGCGCTAAGCCTTAGTCCATTTTCAGAATCGCCATGAATGCCTCCTGCGGCAGCTCTACACTGCCAACCTGCTTCATGCGCTTTTTACCTTCCTTCTGTTTTTCCAACAGCTTACGCTTACGGCTGATATCACCGCCGTAGCATTTCGCCAGTACGTCCTTACGCATAGCGCGGACGTTTTCGCGGGCAATAACCTTGTTGCCGATTGCTGCCTGTACCGGAATTTCAAACATTTGACGCGGAATCAGGCTGCGCAGCTTTTCAACCAGCTGACGGCCGCGAACAGTAGCAAATTCCTTATGCACAATCGCGGAAAGCGCATCGACAGGCTCGCCGTTCAGCAGGATATCTACCTTCACCAAATCGGAATAGCGATAGCCGGACAGCTCGTAGTCCAAAGAAGCATAACCGCGGGTAGCGGATTTCAGACGGTCAAAATAGTCAAAGATAATCTCACTCAGCGGTAATGCGTAGTGAATCATTACGCGGGTATCATCAAGATAGGTCATATTATCGTATTCACCGCGTTTTTCCTGGCTCAGCTCCATAACAGCGCCGACGTAATCCTTCGGCACAATGATGGTTGCATTAACGAAAGGCTCCTCAACATGGTCGATAACGGTCGGGTCCGGGAAGAGGGACGGGTTATCTACCATTTCAACGTCACCGTTGGTGCGGAACACCTCATAAATAACGTTCGGTGCGGTAGTAATCAGGCTCAGATTATATTCGCGCTCCAGGCGCTCCTTGATAACGTCCATATGCAGCAGGCCCAAAAAGCCGCAGCGGAAGCCAAAGCCCAGCGCGGTAGATGTCTCCGGCTCAAATACCAGAGAAGCATCGTTCAGCTGCAGCTTTTCCAAAGCATCACGCAGGTTATCGTAATCGGAATTCTCTACCGGATACAAACCGCAGTATACCATCGGTGTAGCCTTGCGGTAACCGGGCAACGCTTTTTCGGCAGGATTATCGGCATCGGTTACGGTATCGCCTACGCGTGCATCCTTAACATTTTTGATGCTGGCAGCAAAGAAGCCTACCTGGCCCTCCTCCAGCTCATCAACATTGACAAGGCCGGGTTTGAAGTAACCGACCTCGGTAACATCAAATTCCGCACCGGTTGCCATCATGCGAATCTTCATGCCCTTGCGCAGACGGCCCTGCATAATGCGTATATATAAAACTACGCCCTTGTAAGCGTCAAATTTGGAGTCAAATACCAAGGCCTTCAGCGGTGCTTCCGCATCGCCCTGCGGCGCCGGCACGCGCGCTACGATTGCTTCCAGTACGTCCTCGATGCCAATGCCTGTCTTGGCACTGCACAAAACTGCGTCGGAGGCATCAATACCGATAACGTCCTCAATTTCCCTTTTAACATGCTCCGGGTCCGCACTCGGCAAATCAATCTTATTGATAACCGGGATAATCTCCAGATCGTTATCCAGCGCCAGATACACGTTAGCCAAAGTCTGCGCTTCAATGCCCTGGGTAGCGTCAATAACCAGCAGTGCGCCCTCGCACGCTGCCAATGCACGCGAAACCTCGTAGGTAAAGTCTACGTGGCCCGGGGTGTCGATAAAGTTCAGCATATACTCCTCGCCGTTGCGCGCCTTGTAAATGCTGCGCACAGCCTGCGCCTTGATGGTGATGCCGCGTTCACGCTCCAAATCCATGGAATCGAGAATCTGCTCCTCCATCTCACGCTTGCTCAGCGTTCCTGTATATTCAATCAATCTGTCCGCCAGGGTAGACTTGCCATGATCTATATGGGCGATAATAGAAAAGTTGCGAATGTGATTTTGTTCAATCATAAATTACTCTTCCTGCTCCTTCATTAGAATGTATTATTTCAGGCCAATATTGGCTTGAGCCTGTTTTATTAGTACTAATTATTATACCATTATACGGCAAAGCCTGTAAACTAAAAAGAGAGACAGCTCGGCGCCATCTCTCCTCGTACTGCGTTTTATTTCAGTTTGCTATCCTCAAATTCAACGCACTTGTAATAATTATCGATTTTGTAATTCAGCTTATCGAGCGTTTCCTGCATCTGCTCCATGCGCTCGAGCAGCTTGGCACGCTCCTCGATTAAAATTTCCTTGCGTGCGGCCCGCGTTTTGTCGCCCTGCTGAAACAGTGCCACATATTCAATCAGGCTTTCTACCGAAATGCCTGCTGCGCGCATGCATTTGGCAAAGTTTACCCAGTTGCAGTCCGTTTCGGTGTAGTCGCGAATACCGCTTTCGTTGCGGTTCACAGTCGGAATCAGGCCGATGCGCTCATAATAACGCAGCGTATCCGCTGTAATATCATACATTTTGCTTACTTCGTTTATTTTCATCCCGCTTACCTCCTGCCAAGATTGTTTCCTGCTTTCTGCTTATATTTTAGCATTTGGAGTCAGCTCCAGGTCAAGCGTCCGCAAAATATTTTTTACAGGAACAGGCAGGCATATTTGTGATTTTCTCTTGCATAATGCTCTCATTCGTGGTAGAATAATGCAGTACAAGAAAATTCAGGAGGTGAAATTCGTTGCCGAACATTAAATCTTCCATCCGCAGTGTAAAGACCGACGCAGAACGTCGTGCTAAAAACGCTCCGATTAAAGCATCTCTCCGTAATGCTTCCCGCAAAGTAGAGGCTCTGACTAAAACCGGCGCTAAAGAAGACGCTCAAGCTACTATGGCTACTGCTTCCGGTTTGCTCGATAAAGCAGCTCGCAAAGGCATTATCCATAAGAATGCTGCAGCTCGCAAAAAATCCAGACTTGCAAAGAGAATCAACGCTATGGCTTAATTCTTACAAGCTGACCTGCTCTGAAAAGAGCAGGTTTTTTGCATTTCAGGGATAAATTTTTGCAGGCAGGCCATTCCCAAGGTCATGCCCAAAAATAATTTCTTTTGTATATCCCTCCATTGATTGCGGAACGAATATATCTCCCCCGTAAGGGAAGGTGGCTGCGAGCACCGGCGAGCAGACGGAAGGGTTGTTACCGCTTCCGAAGCAGCAAAAGCTGTGTTTCTCAGCATCATTATAGCGTAAAAAAGCAAAAGCATCCCCACACTTTTACTGCAAAAAGTGTAGGGGTGCTTAATTTTTTATCAGCAGCAGTCATTTCACTGCCTACGCCTTACTCCCGGCAGACACCGCAGCGACGGCAGCCGTCAAAGCACATCGGCGTAAACTTGCCGCTCTCGCTGCGCTGCAGCTCGGCAGCAAGATATTCCTGCGTCACGCCCATGTCCAGATGCTGCCACGGCAGCGGCTGGCCGAGCTGCAGCTCGCGCTCCGCCAGCTCCTCGGCATCAAGGCCCTCCTCCTTCAGCACCTGCTTCAGGCTACGGCCTTCCACATGTGCCTTCAGCAGCGCTTCGCCGATACGTCTGCTGCCGCGCGCCAGCACGGACTGCACCACTGTTTCCTTCAGCGATTCGGTAATCAGCTTGATGCGCTTTTCCTTCTTCAGACCGTCGCTCAAAATCTTGAAGCGCTTCTTCAGCGTGCGCACATTGCACAGCGGCGCCCACTGGTACGGCGTAAAGGGCTTAGGCACAAAGCCGTTGACCGAAATAACCAGCTCGCCCTTGTTGCCCACCGCGTCCATTTTGGCACGCACGCGTTTAATCATCTCCACCGTTTCAACGATATCCTCGTCCTTTTCTCCCGGCAGACCGATCATATAATACAGCTTGATGTTGCGCATTCCGGCAGCAGCAGCCAGCTCGATAGAATTATAAACATGCTCCTCCGTAATGCCCTTGTTAATCGCAGCGCGCATCCGCTCGCTGCCTGCCTCCGGCGCTACGGTCATCGTGCGCTGTCCGCTCTGCGCCAACGCATGCGCAATCTGCTCCGTGAGCATATCGGCACGCATGCTGGCCACGGAAAACGGTATCTTATGCTCTACCAGGTATTCCGTCAGCTCCGCCATCTGCGGATGGTCGGAAACGGCAGCTCCCATCAGGCCCACCTTTTTCGTGCGCTCGGGACGCTTGGCGATATCCGCCAAAATATTTTCCAGCTTACGCGGACGCGGCTTGCGGAAGCAATAGCCTGCCATGCAGAAGCGGCAGTGACGGCCGCAGCCACGCGCCACCTCGACAATAAACATATCCTCAAATTCCGTTCCGCTCGTCACAATAGCAGAGGTGTGCGGATAAGCGTCGATATCACGCGCCCACTGGCGTGCTACCTTCGCCGGCGCACCTTCCTGCGGCAGCAGGGCGGTAAACTCGCCCTCATCATCGTACTGCGCCGTATACAGGCTGGGCACATAAACACCCGGCACCTGCGCCAGCGCCGCCAGACGCTCTTGCTTGCTTTCCTCGCGGTAGATGGTATCCAACACGTGCTGCACCGTTTCCTCACCCTCGCCGATAACAAAGGCGTCAGCCACAGCAGCCATCGGCTCGGGATTAAAGGTAGCACAGGGACCGCCGATAATCACCAGCGGCTCACGCTGATTGCGCTCCGCCGCCCGCAGGCGGATATTGCCTAAATCGAGCACCGTCAGCAGATTATCATAATCCATTTCAAAGGACAGCATGACGAAGATAACGTCAAAATCTGCCAGCGGACGCTGGTTTTCCAGGCTCAGCAGCGGTGTTTTGCTTTTGATATGCTCCTGCTGCAAACGTTTATCCGGCAAAAAGAAGCGTTCGCAGGCACTGTCACCGCGCTCGTTAATCATCTGATACAAAATGTGCATTCCCAGGTTCGACATGCCTAAATGGTAGACGTTGGGGTAAATAAACGCTACCGGATGACGTAAGCCCGGCGGATACACCTGCGCGCCGGTTTCATTTTCTCTTGTTTCTTTAATATAGTTTTTGATTATCCAGGACAAAGCATTTCCTCTCCGAGTATCTATAATGTATTAAGAAAATATCAGCGCAGAATTACGCTGATATCTCTTGTATTTTACTGCTGTTTTTCTGCCAATTTGCGTTCAAACAAATCGATAACTGTTTTCAAAACCTTTAAGCGGACATAATATTTGTTGTTTCCCTCAACCACGGTCCACGGTGCATAGGAGGTGTCGGTGCGTACCAGCATTTCGTTGACTGCTGCTTCGTAAGCATCCCATTTATCACGGTTGCGCCAATCCTCGTCCGTAATTTTCCACTGCTTGTTGGGGTCATTCTGACGATCATTGAAGCGTCGCAGCTGCTCATCCTTGTCAATCTGCAGCCAGAATTTGGCGATGGCGATACCGTGCTCGCTCCACTGCGCCTCCATATCCTTAATTTCATCGTAGGCACGCTGCCATTCCTGCGGTTTGGCGAAGCCTTCGATACGCTCTACCATAACACGGCCGTACCAAGTGCGGTCAAAAATCGCTATAGTGCCCGGCTGCGGCAGTCTGGTCCAGAAGCGCCACTGATAATGGAACTGCTTTTCAACCACGTTCGGCGCCGCAATCGGGTGCACATGAAAGCCCAACGGGTCCAGTGCCGCCGTCAGTCTGCGGATAGCACCGCCCTTGCCGGCAGCGTCCCAACCCTCAAAGCCGATAACTACCGGTATCTGCGCCTTGAACATTTCAATCTGCAGCTGTGTCAGCTTTTTCTGGTACTTATCGAGCTTTTCCTTATATTCTTCCTTGGTAAGCTCCTTGTTGGCGTCAATCGTGCTCAGCACATCGTAGGTTGCCGCGGTGCGCTTGTCGGCAGCAGGCTCGACAGGCATCTGCACAGCTTTTTCGATAGCATCGGCAATCTTAGTAAAAACCTCCAGACGCGCGCTGCGCGGATCATCGTCGGCAATCAGGTGCCAGGGAGCGTTTACCGTATCGGTAGCCTCCAGCATTTTTTCGTAATGCGGCAAAAACTTATTGTAATCTTCGCTTTCATCAATCGCAGGATTCAGATCACGCCACGCTTTGCCCAGTGTTTTGGCATTCTTGGCGATATTTTTCTTTTGCTGCTCCGGTGACAGATGCAGGAAAAATTTGAGCACAAGATAATTATCGTCCGTGAGCATTTTTTCAAAGTTGTTGATATGCTCGAAGGAAACTACGGGATATTTGGAATCGTCCTCTGCCTTATCCGCCATCTCGTTGGCGTTTTTCAGATAATACCAGCTGCGGTGATAAACGGCAATATGTCCCAAAGCCGGCAAACGCTTCCAGAAGGCACTGAAAAACGGCTGCTCCTGCAGAACGCCGCGCAGGCGCACGCTGGAATATACATTAAAGCCGCGGGCATCCATCTGCTGCATCATTTCGTTAATCAGCGCACTGCGGCGCGCACCGCGCCAGCCCTCAAACACGATGATAATTGGTCTTTTGGCGTCGCGGGCCATGCGCTGCGCCTTTCCCAGGCGCTCACCCAGCACATCCATCTGCTTGTTGTAATCTTCCTTGGACACTTTTTTACTCAAATCCAGCTTTTCCAGCATTCTCCAACATCTCCTTACTGTTTGTGAGAATCTTTAAATCAGCGCTCCTCATAGGGGTTAAGAGCGCGCGGTTTTCCTAATACCTCTGCCATGATAATGCCGTTGACCAGCGCCGCATGCTTCAGCTTCACACGCTTTTTTGCTGCAGGCTGCGCCTGCTGTGCGTAGTGCGCATTAAACGCCGCTGCGGCAGCGTTCATCTTTGCTTCGTCGTAGCTGTAATCACTGCGGGGATCGTAATAAACCTTGCCCTTGTCATGCACCAGGGCTTCGTTTTCACGGTGAATTCTGCCGGTGTGGTCATGCATTGCTTCGCCGTCGCGGTGAACTCTGCTGTCGTCATCACGCCTTACGCGCGTTCCGTCATGCACCACGCCGCCTTCGCGGCTGTTTTGACTTTTGCGCGCCTGTGCTTCCTCCGTAGTCTTTTTCAGACGGCGTTCAAACTCGGCAGCAAGGTCTTTAGGCTTAGTCTGCGTTTGCTGCTCTGCCTGCGTCGGCTCCGCCGTTTCCTGCGGCTGCTCTTGCGGCAGCTCCTGCTGCCTGCGGCGGCGGCGGTTGCGCCTGTCCCAAAATACGTTGGCCAGCATTACGAGGACAAAAAGCAGAGGGATTAAATCACTGTCAAACAAACCGCCCATAAGCTGCACCTCGCTTATTTGCCGCCCTCAGGCTTTTCCTCGCCCTCCGGGCTTACCTCAGCAATCGTGCGACGCATCTGCGTATCTGCCTGAATGTTGTTAAGGCGGTAGTAATCCATTACGCCCAAGCGGCCGTTGGCCAGTGCCTCCGCCATAGCTGTCGGCACCTTAGCCTGTGCTTCCACAACCTTCGCCTGCATTTCCTGCGTATAGGCCTTCATTTCCTGCTCCTTGGCAACAGCCATCGCACGGCGTTCCTCAGCACGTGCCTGAGCAATGCGCTTATCTGCCTCCGCCTGGTCTGTCATCAGCGCAGCACCAATGTTACGTCCAACATCTACGTCCGCAATATCAATGGAAAGAATTTCAAAAGCGGTGCCTGCATCAAGGCCCTTGTCCAAAACTGTTTTGGAAATATAGTCGGGGTTTTCCAGTACCTTGCTGTGGTCGGCGCTGGAGCCTACGTTTGTTACAATGCCTTCGCCGACACGCGCAATAATCGTTGCTTCGCCGGCACCGCCTACCAGGCGGTCAATGTTGGCACGCACGGTTACGCGTGCCTTTACCTTCAGCTCAATGCCGTCCTTGGCAACAGCGCTTACTACCGGAGTTTCGATAACCTCGGGGTTAACGCTCATCTGCACAGCCTCCAGCACGTTGCGGCCTGCCAGGTCGATAGCACAGCCACGCTCAAAGCTCAGCTCAATCTGCGCTCTGTGGGCAGCAATCAAAGCATCTATAACGCGGTCAACGTTACCGCCTGCCAGATAATGCGCCTCCAGCTGGTTGACATTTACGTCAAGGCCTGCCTTGTTAGCCTTAATCAGCGGCAGCACAATCTGCGACGCGGGCACGCGGCGCAAGCGCATACCGATGAGGTTGAAGATGCCTACGTTAACACCGGCGGCGATTGCCGAAATCCACAGGCCCAACGGCACAAAGTTAAGAAAAATCGCTATACCGGCAATAGCAATGATTACTGCAAAGCCACTGCCGAAAATCATACTGAATAATAAATCCATAATGTCACTCCTTCGTTTGTTCTACAAAAATTTTGCTGCCCTCTACCCGCACGATAATCACGGGAGCAGACTTTTCGATATAATCTCCCTGACTGCTCACATCAAGACGCTTGCCGTCCACCAAAATCGTACCTGCAGGACGCAGCGTAGTCAAGGCTGTGCCTCTTTTGCCCACCAGCATGCTCCAGTTTTTGCCGCCGGTGTAGCCCTCGCTGTTCTTTTGGCGTGTCCACAGCACAAAGGGATTATACTTGCTTTCCTTGGGAAGATACACGCACAGCAGCGTAATTACCAGCACCAAAAACAGATACACTGCCAACAGCACCAGCGCCGCCCAGGCATTGCCGCCCAAAACGTAAAAGCCGCCGACTGTCAGGCACACCATGCCGCTGACACCGAAAACTCCGAAGCCCGGCACAACAAATTCTATCAGCAACAGGACAAGGCCCGCCAGCATAAAATAATATTCTAATGGCATGACTGCACCTCCTCAACGCTTATACAATTATAGTATAGCAGAGTAAAAGCATGAAGTAAATTTAAAGTTTGGGATGCAGCAAGGCTGCGGACCATCTTCAAACAAAATCACCGGCGTGATTTGACGCTTACGTAACATCAGCTTCTTTCATAACTGAAAGAAGCTGCAAGAAAGGTTCGCGCTTTTTGGAAAGCGCGGCAAAACAAAAACTTTTTCGGGAAAAAGTTTTACCAAAAAGCTTTAAATAAGCTGAATCGCTTTGCTGGAAATAGCTATTTTTTCGTAATTCTGCCGAACGATATACGCGGTAGTGTTTACAAATCTATGGTTAGCTTATGCCCAGACTGGCGTGACTAAGGTTGGGGTTAACTGTAAGCTGAAATGCCTAAGGTTCGCATGAGCAGCTATGGGATATCCAAGTATTTCGCTGCAAGACGCTAAAAAAGACCTTAGCTTCAGCTTTTGCCGCTGCCAAGGTCTTGATTTTTGTTTAGCTTCAGTTTTCCGCCAGCACCTGCTTTAAAAGCTCCAGCGCGCTCGCTTCGCTCGCTTTGTTCGTGCCCAGCTCACCGCGGAAGGCACGCGCAAGGATGGACTTCTTCATCAGGTCGATGCTTGCCAGCGCCTGCTCCGCAGCCTGCTGTGCTGCGCGCTCACGCGCCAGCAGGTCGTCGATGAGGCGCACGATTTCGTGCTGTTCTGAGAGGGTAGGAAGCAATAATTGATATTCCTGTAAAAAAGTTTTAGGAACTCTCTGCTGACCAACGACTCCTGTCATAACAGCTTTAGCCTCTGCTCTAAATGTCGTATTTCTAACCATATGGTACAAATATTTATTATTGAGTTCTTCCTTGCATCTCAACACATAAAATTCAGTGCTACCATAGCCTATATCATTTACTAATGGTCCAACAATAGCAGATTTGCCATTTTCCATACAAGGTGTAATCTTAGCGAAGATTACGTCACCCTTAGAAAAATTCGTAAAACCTGTGCGAACATCCTGTAAGTTTTTTACTTCATGGTTGACTATTTCACCCAATACATCAGAAACGGCAGCCATAGGAACGAACGACACTTCTAAGTTATCATCTAAATTTTTTGCATCAATCTTCTTAGGATTAACTGTGCAAACATCACCTAAAAGTTTATCTTCCCAACTTTCATCACTCACGCCGTTTTCCCGGCGCCACTGCTTTGTCAGCTCGCCAGTAAACGCCTTGTGCAGAATTGCTGCCTTGCGCACGGCAAAGCTGTAGGCACCCTCCTGCAATCTTTCCTTTGCTTCATCCAGCTTGGCGAAAAGCTCTTCGATGCGCTCAACAATGCGTTGCTGTTCAGAGAGCGGAGGGAGAGGGAAAGCACAGCTTTCCATTTTGCTCTTATTGACAATAGCAATAGTAGTTGCAGAAGCCATCGAAAGCAAATCCTGAACGAAATTCTCCGTACAAAGATAATAATACAGGCATAGACTATTGATTTTAGGTATAGCAGAATTTATCTGTTGATTGGTGGTACCCTCGCACATCAAATACCCACACTTACCAATACTGCCAATACAACATACTGCGGTTGAATTTTTAGGTATGATTCGAGAAACGTTTTTACCTTCTTCACTTAAATACTCAGACGCATCATACGTTAATCTTCCTTGATCTAAATCACTAGGTTTATAAAAAGGAAAATTTCCACCATAATACTCAGGATGTTTTTTGCTGGGTGTTCCACCAGTAACAATTTCAGCTATCGCTCCTAGCCTCACCCACACCCAATTCTCCGGCACCTCATAAGGCTGTTCCTCCGCAGGCACCAGCGCCTGCTGCAAGCGTTCTTCTATTGTCAATGCTGTCTTTTTCTTTGGCATTGCCAGCTCTCCTTTATAAGCAAACATTATATTGCTTTAATCTATAATTTATGATAAAATGTTTTCGACAACCGGTTCACGGGGTGGGATTGCCTTCATTCTCTACGAATGGAGGTGATGTCTATGGTATATTTCAGCTTTCAGGATTTAATGTCCTTTGGAATTTTTATCGTAGCATTACTTACGTTCATTTTTCAGAACAAAAAGTAAAAAAGTTACGGACATAGAAAAACCGCCCCCTGACTTTGGCGAGTTCGGAGCGGATTTTTCTTAACCAACTTGGCAACCCACCTCTGTGGGCGGTTGTCTTTTTCTATTTCTAATATACCACACAATTCATAGCTTTGCAAGTTTTAGATTGTGCAGAATGTAGTGAAAGGCTCCCCTCGGGGGGAGCTGGCGCCCGCAGGGCGACTGAGAGGGGTCTGCTGTCTTTATGCTTTCTTATAGTGAACCCCTCTCCGTCATCGCTACGCGATGCCACCTCTCCCCAAGGAGAGGCTCTTCCCTTTCTTCCTTCATCCTTCACTCTATTCTTATCTTTGCAAGCTCCTCAGCTCCTGCGCCACACTCTGCAGCAAATCCACGGCCTCCGCCAGCTTTTCCGCAGCCTCTGCTGCGCTTTCCGCCGGGTCCGGCAAATCCTCGTAATCGAGCACGCTATCATCCTTAATCAGGCCAAGGTCCAGACTGTTGCCCTTTTGCGCAATTTCCTCACGCGTAAAGCACTGCCAGCGCTCGTCCGCCACCTTGCTTCTGTCCTCTGCCGTGTAGGCAGCCTCAAAGCCAGCAAAGTCGCTCGCCTTCAGCGGGTTCGTCTTGCCGAAGGACGGCATATTAGTGCGCAAATCATAAAACCACACGGCCTTGGTGCTGTCCTTATCCGTTTTTTCGCGCGTAAAGAAAAGTACGTTGGTCTTGACACCCTGAGCGTAAAAAATACCCGTCGGCAGGCGCAGAATAGTGTGCAGATTGCACTTATCCATCAAGTCGACACGAATCCTTTCGCCGTCACCGTCGGCAAAAAGCACATTGTCCGGCAGCACTACGGCAGCGCGCGCCTTGCCGTCAGCCTTCAAGCTACGATAGATATGCTGCAGGAAGTTCAGCTGCTTGTTGCTCGTGGGATAGGTAAAGTCGTCGCGCGTTGCACGCTCGCCGCCTTTTTTCGTACCGAAGGGCGGATTTGTCAGCACCACATCATAGCCCTGCATCTCCTTGCCTACGTTGGAAAGCGTATCACCCAAAATAATTTTGCTCTGGATGTCATGCAGCATCGCGTTCATCAGCGCCAAGCGGTGCGTATCATGCACCAGCTCGCAGCCGGTGAAGGCCTGCGTATATTCAAACTCCGCCGTTTCCTCATCCAAATCAAAGAAATCGTTCGTCTGCTCACGCACAAAATTGCTTGCCGCAATCATAAAACCGAAGGTACCGCAGGCAGGATCGTTACAGCGCTCGCCGGCCTTGGGTGCCACCAGGCGCGTCATCACGTCAATCAGCACACGCGGAGTGAAGTACTGCCCGGCGCCGCTCTTCTTTTCGTTAGCGTTTTTCTCCAGCAGTCCCTCGTAAAGATTACCCAGTCCCTCCTCCTTCGCGCTGAACCAGTCCAGCTCGTCAATCGTCCTGATAATCTTTTCCAGGTTCTTCGGCTCGTCGATGTTCGTCGCCGCGCCCTTGTAAATCTCCTGAATGCGTCCCGTGCACCGCTCGCCCAAATAATCCAGCAAATTCTTATAAAAGCCCTTCAGCTCCAGGCCCTTGCGCGCCAGCAAATCATCCCAGCGATAGCCCTCTGGAATATTTTCCTCGCTGCCGGTTTCCTTGGCCATTTTCAAAAATAAAATATATGTCAGCTCCGTAACGTACTGATGATAAGTAATGCCGTCATCACGCAGCACGTTACACAAATTCCAGAGCTTTGCTACAATCTCCTGTGTATTCACGCAGTCTTGCCTCCATCTTCATATAAATAACCATTGAATTCGCTCACGATATTATCCAAATCGTCGGCGAATATTTTTTGTGCGCGCGCATAACCGCCCAAGCGCTGCAATCGTTTGTCCTCCTTAAAGGCCTCCACGCTCAAAATATCCTGCTGCTGCATATAGCTGCGGATAATATCCAGCCACTTCTGCTGGGCAGGCGTAAATTTGTGGTTTTTGTTCAGCTTGTCAAAGGCACGGCTCAGCTGCGAATTTTTGCTCACCAGCTCCGTTCCCAGCATATAGCGCCTGATGAGGCTGATAATGCCTGCCACCATCGTGCTGTTCGTGTATTCCGAATAGGCATCGTTCAGCTGCAGCGCCGTAAAGCCGTTGGCATCGAGCGTCAGCAGCAGCTCCTTCAGCTGCGCCTTCGTCAAATCCTTCGGACGGGTGCAGATGATATGCAGGGCAGCAATTTCGTTGGCGTGGCTCTTTAAGTACGCCGCAAAATCGTTCAGGTAATCGCCGGGCTTGGTCTTTTGTGCACCGTAGCCGCGCGTATGGCTGGTAAGCTCATCCTTGCCGTCATAAATCATGCCGCCCATATCGCCGCCGGCCCGGTATTTTTCCAGCTGCTCCAACGCCTCTTGGTGCTGCAGCAAAAGCTCCTTGGCCTTGGCGGCATCCGCCTTCTGCAGCTCGCCGGCAAAGGCTGCCGCATCCTTGCCCGTCGCCAGCACAAACTCCTTCTTCGTCTGCTCGTCCAGCTTATTCAGCTTGCGGCGCAGCTTCAAGGCCACCTGCTTGGCAATATCGGTAATCGTCTCCGGCTCCTCCGTTTCCGCCAGCTGCTTCAGCAAATCCTTCACGGAAATCTGCGGATTGGCAACGGCAGGCATGGTCACCACCGGCTGCAGGCTGTCATATACGCCCACTGGGTCATAAATCTCAAAATGATCCTTGCCGATTTTATCGCAGCGGCGCGTTGCGCGTCCCAGCATCTGCTCAAACAGGATACGCGATTTCACGCAGCGCATAAACACCAGCGTGGTAATCTCCGGTACGTCGATACCGGTAGTCAGCAAATCCACCGTCACCACAATGCTCGGGAAGCGTTCGTTCTTAAAGCGTTTGATTTTCTCCTGAATCTTTTTCTGGTCACCGTTGGCCACGCTGCCGGTAATCTTCATAATCGCGTCGCTGTCCAGATTATCCTTGGCATAAAGCTCCTGCAGCATGCTCACAATCATATCGGCATGCGTATCGGTAGCAGCGTAAATCAGCGTTTTGCCGTAGGTTTCCGGCGCGTCGGGATAAAGATTTTTTGCAATCTCCGCCAGCACCGCCCTGTTGAATTCGGGCACGATAACCTTGCGGTTGAACTGGTCCACATCAAGCTTCACATCATCGTCCAGATAGGCAGTGTCGATTTTGCCCGTCTTTTTATTGATATATTTAATAGTATCGCCCTTGTTTATTGTAATTCCCTGCTCGCTGAGCTTCGTTTTCAGCTGATGCGGTGCGTCATGGTCAATCAGGTAACCGTCCAGCACAGCCTCGCGATAACTATAGGTATAAACAGGCTCGCCGAAAATTTCCGTCGTCTGCAGGGCAGGCGTTGCGGTGAGCGCAATTTTTACCGCGTTAAAATAATCTAGCACATAGCGGTACTTACTCTGGTAATCGCGCTGGTCGCGGTAAAGCTTCTCCGCCTCCGCCATTTCCTTATCCAGGATATAACCGCGGTGCGCCTCGTCGATGATGATTAAATCGTAATCGCTGACTGCGGGAATGCAGTCCTCGCTTTCGGCGTACATAATGCGCTTCATCATACCCTGTACGGTAGCAACGTGTACGGCGGTTTCCGCATCAATCAGCTTATCGGTAAGCTCCTTGATATTGTAAATCTGGTCCAGCGTCTGCAGACTTTCCAGCTTCACCTCTTTAAAGACATCCTGCGCCTGCACGCCCAAGGCATTGCGGTCAACAAGGAACAAAATACGCTTAAAGCGCTTCGCCTTCAAAAAGCGGTAAATCATGCCCAAAACCGTGCGTGTTTTGCCGGTGCCTGTGGCCATCGCCAGCAGCGCCGTCCGCTTGCCGCAGCGCACTGCCTCATCCACCGCCTGCACAGCCTTCAGCTGATAATCGCGCAGATGCAGGCCGTTTTCATCCTGCAGGAAATCATACGGCAAAGCATCGAGAGCAGCGTTGCCCTCCGCAGTATTTTCCTGCAGCATTTCTTTTAAACCTAAGGGAGAAGGCCAGCCTGCCATAGCCCGCGGCATATTGCCGCTTTGGCGCAAATCCGCAAACCAGATGCCGGATTTTGTCTGCAGCTGCTGCACATACGGCCTGCCGTTGGCAGCAAAAACAAAGGGCACCTTAAAATCCTGCCACTGACCAAGCAAATATTCCGCGTCACATTTTCTCACAGCGCGCGCATAATCCTTGCATTGGTAGCTGATGACACTGGAAATATCCGTGTCCCACTTTTTCGCTTCGATAATGCCCACCAGTTTCTCGCCGACGAAAAGCGCGTAATCGGCGTAGCCCTTTTCCTCGTTGCCCGGCACCTTGTCCGTAGGCCATTCGGCAATCGCCAGATTGCGTCCCTTGGCAGGACGGCAGCCCTTGCTGTAACGCAAAGCAGTGCTGTCCGCCTCCCAGCCTACCTGTCGCAGCTGCTCATCAATCAGGCAGCGTGTTTCCGCCTCTGTTTTCGGTCGTCTGTTGGCAGCCTGCAGGTTCGTTTTGCTGCGCTCCTGCTGCGGCAAAGGCACAGCCTTCTGCGCCTTCTCGTTATCCTGCTTACGCAGGCGCGCTTCCTCGGCCTTGTCCTTGGCAGTTTCGACAAAGGCTGCCTCTGCCTGCTCCGTCGGCAAATGATATTCCTGATGCTGATAGCTGTAATCGCCATACACCTGCATGAACCATTCGCACAGGCTGTACGCCTGCGGCAGCAGCAGCTTGGCCTTCTGCAGCGAATCCGTACCCTCGTGGCGCGCTTCGTTGCCGCCCAAGCGCAGGCGATGCATAATGCGTGCCAAATCCTCTGTGATATACTCTTCGTTTTCCAGCAGGCGAATTTTGTTTACCAGTGTATCCTTCATCTGATAAGGCATTACTATATTGTCAAAGTCAAACATTTTATTAACGATATCTTCGCACAGCAGGCCCAGCTTAAAAAGGCAGGAGTTGGAATCACTGTACAGATAGCGCTCCGCGAACTCGCCTGTTTTTTCCAGACCGGGAAATTGTGTGCGTAAAAAGCTGAAGCCAGATGCCATAAAAACGGCCTCCTTTAAGCTGTAAAAATGATAATAATATATTTATATTCGCCTTGAAATAAAATTTACCTGCTGAATATCTTTTCGCAAAAGATCTTGCCGCTGCAATAAAAAAGCCGCCTGCCCTCCTGTACGAAGAAAGCAGGCAGTCCTTCGGTCCGCTAATCGCTATAAAGTAAAATAACCGCGCCAAGATTTCTCTTAGCACGGTTATCAGTTGTTATTTGAGCAATTCACGAACCATAACGTTAATACGTTTGCCATCTGCACGGCCTTTGGTTTTTGCCATAACTGCCGGCATTACCTTGCCCATATCCTTGGGACTTGTAGCGCCAACAGCAGCAATAACTTCTGCCACGATAGCCTTCAGCTCGTCATCGCTGAGAGCTTCCGGAAGATATTTTTTCAGTATAGCAATTTCTTCCTTAGCTTGGGCAACCAATTCGTCACGACCTGCTTTTTGGAATTCCTCAACAGAATCCTGACGCATTTTGACCTCTTTCATCAAGACAGCCAGAACCTCATCATCTGTAAGTTCCTTTTTGTCATTGATTTCAACATTTTTAATATTAGCACGCACCATGCGGATAACAGACAAACGCAGTTTACCTGCTTCCCTGTCCTTCATGGCCTGCTTCATATCAGCAGTCAATTGGTCTTTTATAGACATACAGCCCGCCTCCAATTATCTGGTTTTACGTTTTCTGGCTGCTTCGGATTTTTTCTTACGTGCAACGCTCGGCTTTTCATAGTGCTCGCGTTTTCTTACCTCAGAAAGAATGCCTGCCTTTTGGGTTGCTCTTTTAAATCTGCGCAGTGCGCTGTCTAAAGTTTCATTCTTGCCAACTTTAATTTCTGCCATCTGTTCTCCCTCCCTCCACACACTTAGGGAAGTGTATATGCAAATTAAGTTTCAGCCGTTGCCAGCTAAAAACACTTACTGATTAATTATACAAGAAAAGACAAGCATTGTCAAGGTTTAGCATGGGGGCCAACCCAAAGCTTTGCCGCCAATTACGTGAATATGTAAATGTTTTACTGTCTGACCGCCTTCATCGCCGGTGTTGATAACAACGCGGAAGCCTTTTTCGGCAATTCCGGTCTTTTCAGCGATCATTTTAACCTTGCCCAGCATGTATGCAACCAACTCGGGGTCCGCAGTAGTGATGTTAGCTGTGTGGTCCTTAGGCATCAGCAGCACATGAACCGGAGCAGCCGGAGCAACGTCATTGATAGCAATCATTTTATCATCTTCGTACACTTTGGTAGAAGGGATATCGCCCTTAATGATTTTGCAAAAAATACAATCCTCAGCCATTTCATGTCCCTCCTCTCATTTATCGTATCCAGTTATATTCTGTATTTATTTCTTTTATCCTGCTAAAGAAATAATTTTTTCACAAATTAATTCAATTCGCCCAGCAAAAAATCCTCTTTGATGCCGGTAATTTTTACCTTGACAATGGTATTCGCCAGCTCCGCAGTTCCCGGAACAACAACGCGCAGATACGGACCGCACAGGCCCTCCATATGCTCATCATCCACAGGCTGCTCAAACAGCACTTCCTCCACCTTGCCGACAGTGCTCTGCAGCATTTGCTGATGCAGCTCCTCGTCCACCTTCGCCAGACGCGCCGCACGCTCGCTCTTCACAGCCTCGTCCACCTGCTCCTTCATTTCGGCAGCAGGCGTACCCTTGCGCTTGGAATAAGGGAAGATATGCATTTTGGCAAAGCCGCATTTCTTGGCAAATTCCAAAGTAGTCGCAAAGTCCTCCTCGTTTTCGCCGGGGAAGCCCACAATAACGTCCGTAGTAATTGCCACATCAGGCACCTGCGCACGGATTTCGTTCACCAGCTCCGTAAAGCGCTTTGTGTCATAAGGACGATGCATAGCGCGTAAAATCTTGTCGCAGCCGCTTTGCAGCGGCAGATGCAGGTGACGCTGCAGGCGCGGTTCTTCTGCCATCAGCTGCAGCAGGCGCGGTTCCACCTCCACGGATTCCAAAGAACCGAGGCGCACACGCTGCACGCCTTCAACGCTCAGCGCTGCCTTTACCGCATCATACAAAGTAACGTGCTTGCCTTCCTTCGCCAGCTCCTTGCCGTAGCAGCCAAGGTGAATGCCGATGAGCACAACCTCCTTGTAGCCTGCGGCAACCAGCTTGCCAACCTCCTCGCGGATGCTGTCCAGGCTGCGGCTGCGCAGCGGACCGCGGGCAAAGGGAATAATGCAGTAGGTGCAGTATTGGTTGCAGCCCTCCTGAATTTTGAGGAAGGCGCGGGTTTTATCGGTTTCCGTGCCAACGCCCAGCTCTTCAAACTTAGTATCTACAGTCATCTGCTGCACATTGTCCAGAATCTCCGTGCGCTTGTGCTCCAGCGCCTCCTCAACCAGCTCAACAATGCGGCCGCGCTCCTGATTGCCGATGATTACATCAACACCTTCGATAGCACGCACCTCCTCCGGCGCAGTCTGCGGATAGCAGCCGGTAACAACCACCAAGGACAGCGGATTGTGACGCACAGCGCGGTTGATAATCTGACGCGATTTGCGCTGACCGGTATTGGTAACAACGCAGGTATTAACTAAATAAACGTCTGCCGGTTCACCGAAAGGCACAACCTCATAGCCCGACGCACGGAAAATCCCCTCCATGCTGGCAGTATCAGCCTGGTTGACCTTACAGCCCAGCGTATAAAATGCAATTTTTCTCATCTATGTTTAATCTCCTAAATCTCCGGTTTCATAAAAAATCGCTGAAATAGCGACAAGGCCTGCCGTTTCCGCACGCAGAATACGTCTGCCCAGCGATACAGGCACAGCGCCTGCGGCACGTGCCGTTTCCAGCTCCGCTTCGCTGATGCCGCCCTCAGGACCGATAATCAGCAGTAAATCAGTCAGCGCGCCCTTGGCCTGCGCCTCCTTCAGTGCCGCCTTCAGGCTCTTTTTATCCTCGCACTCGTAAGCGATAATCTTCGTAGCGCAGTCATTCGCCGCCAGCATTTGTGCCATCGTCTGCACAGGCTGCACCTCGGGAATAATATCGCGCTTGCTCTGCTTCGCCGCGGATTCGGCAATCTTCTGCCAGCGCTCCACCTTCTTGGCAGCCTTCGCACCGTCAAGGCGCACCACGGAATGCTCCATAGCAACAGGTACCACGCTGTAAGCGCCCATCTCCACAGCCTTCTGGATGATGAACTCCATCTTCTCACCCTTCGCCAGGCCCTGCGCCAGAATCAGGCGCACAGCCGGCTCATGGCTTTCCGCCAGCTTCTCCAGGCAATGCACAGTAACGCACTCACTGTCAATCGCACTGATTTCCGCCAGCGCGCTCACGCCGTCGTCACTAACAATCTGCAGCTGCGCACCCGGCTGCATGCGCAGCACCTTACTGATATGACGTGCATCCACGCCCTCAATAGTCATTGTTTCGTTATATAATTGCGGTACAAAAAAACGATGCATATAGGTTTCCCCTTACTTTTTCTTCTTCATCTGCATAACAACCCAGCCGCCGCGATGGTCAACCGCGTCAACATAAAGTCCCTGCGCCTGCGCTGCAGCCTCCACATCCGGCATACGCTCCTCAATAATACCGCTCGCCAACAGCACACCGTTGTCATTCAGCTTCTGCGGAATATCCTGCAGCAGCATAATAACAATATCGGCAATAATATTAGCGATAATTACATCAGCCTTGCCCTCGGTACCATGCAGCAAATCGCCCTCGCGCACCTCAATCTGCTCGCTCAGGCCGTTATCCGCAACATTCTCCTTCGCCACGCGCACTGCCACACCGTCAATATCAACAGCCTTTACAGACTTAGCGCCCAGCATTGCCGCAGCAATCGCCAGAATACCGCTGCCGGTACCAACGTCAAACACTGTAGAATCAGGCGTAATAACCTTCTCCAAGCGCTCCATCATCATATTGGTAGTGTGATGCGTGCCTGTGCCGAAAGCCATACCCGGATCGATTTCAATAACATGCTCGCCTTCCTTAGGAGCATACTCCTCCCAGCTCGGCTTAATAACAAGGCTCTTGCCCACATGAGTAACATGGAAATACTGCTTCCATTCGTTAGCCCAATCCTGCTCGCTCACCTTGCGGAAGCGAGTATTACCGAAACGGTATTTGCCGATGCGCTCCTCAATCAGCGCCAGCTGCTCGTCAATCTCCGCCAGGCGTTTTTCCAGCTTCTCATCATCAGCATAATAAGCGCTGACGGTAACAACCTCGGTATTCTCCTGCTCCGGAATATCGCACAACTCCCAGGTACCACTGTTTCTCAAATCATTAATCAGCTGCGGATCCTCAATCGCAACTCCTTTAGAACCGATACTCGTAAGCATATCTGCTACAGCCTCAACTGCTTCATGCGTTACCGATACATTAACTTCTATCCACTGCATTGTATGCACTCCTTTGAAAATTATTCATTATATTATTATACACTATCACGGCAGGAAATGTACATAATCACTTGACGCAATGCGCCAATCAATTTATACTTGATATAGTATTTTATACTATAATAATTAAGGGAAAGAAAATAAGGTAACCAAATGCTCTCATTAGACAAAATTTATCATGCAGCCTTCATCCTCAAAAGCGTAGCACGTAAAACAGATTTAATAGCTGCTCCGCATTTAAGCGAAGGCAACAACTTATATCTGAAAACAGAAAACCTGCAGGTAACAGGCAGCTTCAAGGTACGCGGTGCCTATTACAAAATCAGCCAGCTTACACCTGAGGAAGCAAGCAAGGGCGTAATCGCCTGCAGCGCCGGCAACCACGCTCAGGGCGTAGCCTTGGCTGCAACCAGCATGGGCATCAAAAGCGTCATCTGCATGCCGGACGGCGCACCGATTATGAAGGTAGAAAACACCAAGCGCCTGGGTGCGCAGGTGGAGCTTGTTCCCGGTGCCTACGATGAAGCACATGACCGCGCCGTACAGCTGCAGGAAGAAACAGGCATGACCTTTATCCATCCTTATGACGACGAGCTTGTTATTGCTGGTCAGGGCAGCATCGGTCTGGAAATTTTAGACCAACTGCCGGATGTTGAAGCAGTAATCGTACCGATTGGCGGCGGCGGCCTTATCAGCGGCGTAGCCTTCGCTATCAAAAGCCTGCGTCCGGAGGTTAAGGTTTACGGTGTGCAGGCAGCAGGCGCAGCCAGCATGTACAAAGCTTTCCACGACCATAAATACGAAACATTAGATCACGTCAGCACCTTTGCCGACGGCATTGCTGTAAAAACTCCGGGTGAAAACACCTATGAGCTCATCAGCAAATATGTTGACGATATCGTCACCGTAAGTGAAGATGAAATTGCTACAGCAATTTTAACCTTAATAGAAAAGCAAAAACTAATTGCCGAAGGTGCAGGCGCAACTCCGGTAGCAGCAGCGCTGTTCGACAAGCTGCCGATTAAGGGCAAGAAAACCGTTTGCGTTGTATCCGGCGGTAACATTGACGTTAATATTCTTTCGCGCGTAATCACCCGCGGTCAGGTTACCAGCGGCAGAAGGGCAGACCTCGTTATCGCTTTGCAGGATCGTCCCGGCCAGCTGCGTGAAGTGAGCGAAATCGTAAGCAGCTGTGGCGCTAACGTTGTAGGCGTACAGCACAACCGCAGTGATGCCGATATGGATATCACAGGTTGCTTCCTGCGCTTAGAACTGGAAACCCGTGATGCGGAACAAATCAACGAAATCCGTGCAAAGCTTACCAAGGCAGGCTTTACACTGATTGATAAAAACGCCGCTCATTATTAACAACAAAAAAATTACCACAGCCTACATAAAATGTAAGCTGTGGTTTTTTATAGTGCGTTACATTATTCTGTTCCTTGTAAGTACGAAGTATACGACGTTTATATTACGCTATCTTATAAGAGCGGGGAGAATGTACCGGAGGCGATGCGAACCTGACGAACGCGTACTTTTAGTACGTGGAGGATGGTTTGCGATGCATACGGTGCGTTATACCCGCTCTTGCTGAAGCCGACGAACGCGTACTTCTAGTACGTGGAGGATGGTTTGCGATGCATACGGTGCGTTATACCCGCTCTTACTATTCTACGGTAACGCTCTTAGCCAAGTTCCTAGGTTTATCTACATCCAAGCCCTTAGAAACACTCACATAATAACCCATAAGCTGCAGCGGAATAACTGCCAGGCTGGTCATGAAATGCTCGTCGGTCTTAGGAATATACACTGTGAAATCAGCGGTATCCTCAATATTATAGTTACCATAGGTAGTCAGGCCCATCAGGTAAGCGCCACGGCTGCGGCACTCTACCATGTTGCTGACAGTCTTTTCGTAAAGCTCGCTTTGAGTCAGCACACCGATAACCAGAGTACCGTCCTCAATCAGGCTGATAGTACCATGCTTCAATTCACCGGCAGCATAAGCCTCACTATGAATGTAGGAAATTTCCTTCATCTTCAGGCTGCCTTCCAGGCTGACAGCGTAATCAAGACCACGGCCGATAAAGAAGATATCCTTAGCGTTAACCTGCTTAGCGGCAAACCATTGGATGCGTTCCTTATCCTCGATAATCTTTTGGATTTTATCCGGCAGCTGTGCCATTTCCTGAATCAGCTCCAGATATTTAGCTTCATCAATAGTGCCACGAACAATAGCAAACTGAATTGCCAGGCAGTAAGCAGCAATCAGCTGAGTGCTGTAAGCCTTGGTAGTTGCAACGGCAATTTCCGGTCCTGCCAGAGTATAGAAAACATTATCAGCTTCACGGGCAATAGAGCTGCCTACTACGTTAACGATGCCAAGAGTTTTGATGCCCTTTTCTTTAGCCAGACGCAGAGCTGCCAAGCTGTCGGCAGTCTCACCGGACTGGCTGACAATAATAACCAGCTCGTTCTTGCTCAGCAGAGGCTTGCGGTATCTGAACTCGGAAGCCAGCTCGGTGCGAACCGGAATCTGTGCCAAATCCTCAATTACATATTGCGCTGCCACGCCTACATGATACGCACTGCCGCAGGCAACGATGCAAATCTGGTCAATCTTTTTGATATCCTCATCGCTGAAACCGACAGCGCTCATATCCAGCTTGCCGTCAACCAGTACGGAATTCAGGGTATCGCGAACTGCCTTGGGCTGCTCGTGAATTTCCTTCATCATGAAATGCTCAAAGCCTGCTTTTTCGGCAGCTTCGGCATCCCATTTAATTTCGGTCAGCGGTTTTTCGCTTACTTCTTCATCAACGTTGTAGAAGGTAACCTCGCCGTTAGCCAGACGAGCCATTTCCAGATTGCCGATGTAATAAACCTTACGGGTGTATTTCAAAATAGCAGGCACGTCGCTGGCAACATAGCATTCGCCGTCCTGTACGCCGATGATCATCGGGCTGTCCTTGCGGGCAACATAAATTTCACCAGGATATTCCTTGAACATTACTGCCAAAGCATAGGAGCCGCGCATACGGATCATAGCATGGCTCAGAGCATCGGTAGGAGTATGCTCGTATTTTTTATAGTAGTAGTCAATCAGCTTAACGGCAACCTCGGTATCAGTCTGAGAATAGAAGGTGTAACCGTTATGCAGCAGCTTTTCCTTCAGCTCCTGATAGTTTTCGATAATACCGTTGTGTACGGCAACTACATTGCCATCAGCACTTGCATGCGGATGCGCATTAGTTTCGGAAGGCTCACCATGGGTTGCCCATCTGGTATGACCGATACCACAGGTACCAACGAGGCTTTGACCGCCGTTAGTCTTGGCGTAAAGCTCCTTCAGACGGCCCTTAGCCTTAACAATCTGCACCGGCGCACTGCCGTCACGCACTGCTAAACCGGCAGAATCATAGCCACGATATTCCAGCTTAGACAGGCCATCCAACAAAATAGGCGCTGCCTGCTTATCTCCACAAAATCCAACAATACCACACATAAATATTTTTCCTCGTTTTCTCCAATTTTTCTTTATGCCTTACGCTTCAAAACCGTTAGGGTTGTTTTTCTGCCAGTTCCAGGAATCGCGGCACATGTCCTCAATTCCCAGCTCTGCCTTCCAGCCCAGCTTTTCCCACGCCTTCGAAGGGTCCGAATAGCAGGCTGCAACATCACCTGCACGGCGTTGGTCGATTACATAAGGTATTTTTATTCCGTTGGCCTTTTCGAATGCTTTCACCAGGTCCAGCACCGAATAGCCAATGCCTGTACCAAGATTATACACCTCTATGCCACATTTGTCATCTATTGCCTTTAATGCTTTGACATGTCCCTTCGCCAAATCCACAACGTGAATGTAATCACGCACACCTGTACCGTCCGGAGTTGGATAATCATTGCCGAAAACATGCAGCTCCTTTAATTTGCCGGCAGCAACCTGCGTAATGTACGGCATCAGGTTATTGGGAACGCCGTTGGGATTTTCACCTATCAAACCGGAGCTGTGCGCACCGATAGGGTTAAAATAACGCAGCAACACTACGTTCCATTCATTATCAGCCACATGCAGGTCTCGCAGGATTTCCTCCAGCATCGACTTGGTATTACCGTAAGGATTGGTGCAATGTCCCTTGGGACAGCTTTCGGTAATCGGCATTACAGCAGGATTACCGTAAACCGTTGCCGAGGAGCTGAAGATAATGTTCTTGCAGCCTGCGTTACGCATTTCCTCCAGCAAAACCAAGGTACCGGAAATATTATTGTCATAATACTTCAGCGGCTTCTGCACCGATTCTCCTACTGCCTTCAAGCCGGCGAAATGAATGCAGCAGTCAAAGCTGTGCTCAGCAAAAATTTTCCGCAAGCCCTCGCGGTCCCTGATATCCGTTTCATAAAAAGGAATCTGCCGGCCGGTAATTTTTTCTACACGCTGCATTGCCAACCTGCTGGAATTGACAAGATTATCTACGACTGCAACGCTATGTCCGGCGTTAAGCAGCTCTATAACTGTATGCGAGCCGATATAACCGGCCCCCCCTGTAACTAATATATGCATATTTTCACCTCAATTTACGCTTCAGGCAACTATTCTATTATACCGCCTGCAGTATTATTTTACTACCTGCTGCCTTAAACTAAGGTGAACAAGCTAACTCTTTTTTCATATTTTCTGTTTAACTGCCGATAATCGGCTTATTTTCCATAGTATTTACCAGCTTGGAAAGCTGCCATTTAATTGTTTCTGCCGGCTTGTCATAATTGCCCATATCGCGCAGTCCGCTTTCACGCACACGCTTCTTCAGCAGCTTATTGCCATCCTTTTTATATACGAAAAGGTCTGCATCCGCTACCACACGCACATAGGTATCGTGGTCAAAGCGAAATCCCCAACCGCTGACAAGGCTTTCATCCATTTCATAAATACGGGCAACAACCAGCACATCTGTTTTGCTCTTTTCCGCCAAAGCGGACAAAGAAGCAGCATCCAGCTTTACGCCGTCACGCACTGCCCGGCTCACCAGCATCTGAGGCTCGCCGCCATCTATAATCTGATAATATGGGAAGCGATAAGCCAGCTTGACCATCTGACGCCACTCCTTATAAACAGCGCCGTCCACACCGCCGTCCTGGTCGATAACCACAAAGCCAACAGGACGCTCCGCAAAATCTGCCCGCGCCGTCTGCGGCATTAAGGCTGTAAACAAGGAGGCAAATACCACTAAAAAGCATATTTGCAGCAGCCATCTAATTTTTTTCATAAGTATCACCTACCAATTAATCGGCATCCGCTGCCAACAACAGCTCAACAGCTCCGCGTGTCACCTGCACCATATAGCCGAAGGCACGTTGATAAACATCAGGCGGTGCTACGCTTTCGCTCTGCGTGCGCTTAACTACCACGCCGCAGACAGCACCGGCCTCTAAGCCTAACGCCTGCGAGGTCACGAACAAAGCAGAGGTTTCCATTTCATAGTTCAGCACGCCCAGCGCCTGCCATTCCTGCATCGTCCCACGGAAGCGGCGCGGTACATAGCCGGTGAAGCTGTCGTAACGCTCCTGTCCCGGCCAGAAGGTGTCGCTGGAGGCCGCAATGCCCAAATGATAGAGCGCACCGGCATTCTTGGCTGCCATTACCAGTGCGGTTGTCACCTCAAAGCTGGCAACAGCCGGGAACTCCAACGGCGCATAGTGCTGCGAGGTGCCGTCAAGGCGAACAGCTGCCTTATCAACAATAATATCACCCAGATTAACCTTTTCCTGAATCGTTCCCGTCGTACCGAAGCGGATGAGCTTTTTGATACCCATACGCGCCAGCTCTTCCAGACAAATTGCTACGGAAGGACCGCCCATTCCCGTAGAGCAGACAAGTACCGGAGTATCGCTGATTTTAGTCAGCCAGCTGGTGTATTCGCGATGGCTGGCAATAAAGCTTGCATCACTGCCCAAGGCCTTCGCCAAAGGCTCCACACGTCCGGGGTCACCGGGAAGCACGGCAACAGTTGCGCCCTGCAGTTGCTGTGCCGAAAAACCTACATGGTATAAAATCTCCTCAGGTGCTGCGTAATGTTTGCTCATATTGTCCACCTCTTTCAAAACAAGTCCGCTTTAGTTCCAGTAAGGGTTGGTTCTATTTTCATATAATCGGCAATCGTCTGTCCTATATCGGCAAAGGTCTGCATAGGCTTAAGCTGCTTGCATTCAATGCCTGCTCCCGAAAAGAGTACGGGAATTTTTTCGCGCGTATGGTCCGTGCCGCTCCAGCTGGGGTCATTGCCGTGGTCCGCCGTCATCAGCAGCAAATCGTCCGGATGCAGCAGAGCGGTAATTTCCGGCAATCTGCTGTCGAAATATTCCAGTGCCTCACCATAGCCCTGAATGTCACGGCGATGTCCGTAGGAGGAATCAAAGTCAACAAAATTAGTAAAGACAATGGTATTATCCATAGCATCGGCTACAGCCTGCTTCGTTGCATCTACCAGCTTATCCAGTCCGCCTGCCGCATAATGCTTCGTAATACCGCGATGCGCAAAAATATCGGCAATCTTGCCTACGGCGTAAACGCTGCCGCCGGCTGCAACCATTTTATCAAGCAATGTCGGCTGTGGTGCCGGTACTGCGTAATCGTGACGGTTGGTTGTGCGGGTAAAATCCGCAGCACAGGTGCCGACGAACGGACGCGCTATTACCCGGGCAATATTATACGGCTGCACCAGCTTAAAAGCTAGCTTGCACAAATCATACAAGCGCTCCAGGCCAAAGGCTTCCTCGTGCGCTGCTATCTGCAACACGCTGTCGGCGGAGGTATAAATAATCGGCTTGCCGCTTCTTACATGCTCCTCGCCCATCTCCTTGATGATTTCGGTACCACTGGCATGGCATTCGCCCAGCACTCCCGGCAAATTGCCTTGGCTGATAATTGCATCCACCAGCTCCTGCGGAAAGCATTTCGGCACATCCGGGAAATAGCCCCAGTCAAATTTAACCGGCACACCGCTGATTTCCCAATGTCCGCTCAGTGTATCCTTACCGCGGCTGACCTCCTGCGCATAGGTATAAGCACCGATTGTATGCTCGGCGCCTAAGCCTGCCGGCAACGCTTCGCCGCGGCTCAGCTCGGCAGCTGCCTGCAGTCCGCGCTCAGCCAGATGCGGCAAATGCAACGGCATCGGCGCTTCGCCTGCGTGCCGCGGATTTTTCGCCAGCCAATCGCAGATATGGCCCAAGGTATCTGCACCCTTATCACCATAAGCTTCGGCATCATGGGCATAACCGATACCGAAGGAATCCAACAACAGAATAATAGTACGAGCCATTTTTTCACCTGCTTTCTTAAGCAAAAGGGAGCTGCTAACACCAACGCTAAACAACTCCCCTAAAATCAGAATCCTAAGCTTTCGCCAACTAAAATGATTTTAATGCGTCCCTTATTACGACTGGTACGCGTTATAACAATCTGCGAGCAGATGCAGTCCGCAGAAAGGCAGTCACCGCAAAGGCCAGCTTTATAACAAGGTGTCTGCAGTCCGGCAAACCTTTTGGCATTTATCGGCGCAGCTACATTGCGCGCTCTGTCCATGGCAGCCTCCAAGGAGCCTGTAACCTTGTTCATACCGGCAATAACCAGCACCTGCTTCGGTCCGAAAATCAAAGCGGCGCAACGGTTGCCGTTGCCGTCAATATTTACCAGCTGACCGTCGCTGCTGATGGCATTGCTGCTCATTAAATATGTATCACATAAAAGCGCCTGACGCATCAATTCTGTTTTTTCTTCCGGAGTTGCTGCCGCAGCTCTGTCGATAACCTTATTGCGCTCCTTTACTGCGCTCAAAAGGCCTATTTCATCAATCGTTACAGAACCGCCCCAGGAAACAACATCATCCTGCGGAATCAGCGCCAAAGCCTGCTTAAGCGCTGCCTGCTTATCAGCACAGTAATAAGCATCAAAGCCACGCAACTTCAATTTTTTTACCAAAGTTGCGCCCAAAGCCTCATTGCGCAACATTTCAGCCTGCTGCATAGAATCTCCTCCTGTTCCATTAACAAGCTACGGTCGATTATTCTTCGATATCACCGATTGCTACTTCATCAATGCCGTCTTCCTCTGCCAGGTATACGTTGATAGCTTCCTTGTGGGAGGTAGGAACATTTTTGCCGGCAAAGTCAGCACGAATCGGCAGCTCGCGATGTCCGCGGTCGATAAGCACTGCCAGCTGAATAGCCTTCGGACGGCCCATATCCATAACAGCATCAAGAGCGGCACGGATGGTACGGCCGGTGTACAGCACATCATCAACCAGAATTACGGTTTTGCCGTTCAGATCCAGGGCAATTTCTGTACCGTGTACAATAGGATTATATGCAAGAGTAGACAGGTCATCACGATAAAGAGTGATATCCAGCATTCCTACCGGCAGCTCAACATTCTCTATATCTTTAATTGCTGCTGCCAGACGTTCCGCAATAGGTACACCGCGGGTACGGATACCGACAATAACAACATTGTCTACGCCTTTATTTCTTTCGATAATTTCATGAGAAATACGGACAATTGCACGACGCATAGCCTCTGCATCCATAATAACATTCTTTTTAACAAAATTGCTCATTTGGCTCACCTCTTATTTTTATTCAGGCTTTTTAACCTGCTATCAAGACTGCCCTAAGGCAGAACTCTGCTAATTAAACTGTCCCAGGCGCAGGCGGGTAACAATCTTATGCATATCCTCCGGCAGCGGAGCTTCAAAGCTCAAGCGTTCTCCCGTACGTGGGTGGGTAAATTCCAGTGTCTGCGAATGCAGAGCCTGTCCCTGAATGCTGAAGGGAGTTTTCATCGGAGAATATTTTGGGTCACCAACCAAAGGATAGCCCAGATACTCCATATGTACGCGAATCTGATGCGTGCGTCCCGTTCGCAGGCGGCAGCGCACAATAGTATATTTGCCGAAGCGCTCCAGCACCTCGTATTCGGTAACAGCATCACGTCCGCCTTCTTTGACAACCGCCATTTTCTTACGGTCGTTTTTATCACGGGCGATAAGCGTTTCAATCACGCCGCTGTCTGTCTTTATGTTGCCGCGTACTACAGCAAGATAGGTACGCTGGGCGGTTTTAGCCTGTATCTGCTGCGACAGAGAAAGATGCGCCGCATCATTCTTGGCACAAATCATAATACCGCTGGTATCCTTATCCAGACGGTGCACGATACCCGGGCGGATAACGCCGTTGATACCGGATAAGTTTTTGCAGTGATACAAAAGCGCATTGACCAGCGTTCCGTTTAAATTGCCGGCCGCCGGGTGGACTACCATCCCGCGCGCTTTGTTGACAACAACAACATCCTCATCCTCATAAATAATATCCAGAGGAATATTTTCCGGCTGTACATCCAGAGGCTGCGGCTCAGGCAGAGTAACATCAATTTCGTCACCCAGACGCAGCTTGTAGTTGGATTTCAGCACCTTGCTGCCGCGCACAGCACGGCCCTCCTCCAGCAGCTTCTGCATATTCGAGCGTGTAAGCTCCAGCATTGCCGCCAAGCCTACATCGGCACGCTGTCCGGCCTCTTGTTCAGTTATAATCAATCGTTGCTGCTCAGCAGCTCCGTTTTCAATATGCTCCATATAATCAAACCTACTCCCACACAAATTGCTATATCGGCCACATTAAATATCGGCCAGATACGAAAATCAAAAAAGTCAATTACCACACCGCGTGTAGTGCGGTCAATCAGGTTACCCAAAGCACCGCCGGCAAAAAGCGCTGTTCCCCAGCAGGCCATTACGCCGCTTTTGGCAATCTCACGGCGCATAAACCAGACACCGCCGATTACAGCAACCGCAATCATTACGAACAGCCAACGGCTGCCCTCCAGCATGCCGAAGGCGGCACCACGATTCAGTATAAACGTCCAGTGAAATACATTATTAATCACCGGTACGCTCTCCCCTAACGCAAAATGTGTTACCACATAATACTTTGTTGCCTGGTCCAGCAGAACCACCAGCAAAGCTAACAAACCATAAACCATTTTATTCTCCTATTATCTTGATATGTATATTATAACACACTAAAGACATAAAAATACAGATGACACAAAAACTTAATGAAAAAAAGCCATTGCATATTTCCGCAATGGCTTTCGTAAATACTAATTAATTATTTTCAGTTGCCAGATCTTCACGAATCTCAGCAAGCTGTTTGCGACGGCTGTGAACCTTTTCCCAATGCTCGAAGTACAGCTTGGTTTCTGCAACAACTACCCCGCTCAGGCCCAGCAAAGCAATCAGGTTAGGAATAGCCATCAGACCGTTAACGATATCGGCAATAATCCAAATCATTTCCAGCTTCAGGAATACGCCCAGACCTACCAGAATGATGTAACCGATACGGTAAGGCATGATGCATTTTACGCCGAAGAGATATTCTGCGCAACGCTCGCCGTAATAGCTCCAGCCGATAATAGTGGTGAAGGCGAAGAGTACCAGGCCGCCGGTCAGGACATACTTGGCAACAGCCGGGAAAGCAGAAGCAAAAGCAGCCTCAGTCAGAGCAGCACCGTTCAGGTCGCCGGTCCAGGCACCGCTGACGATGATGGACAGGCCGGTCATGGTGCAGATAATGATGGTATCGATAAAGGTACCGGTCATAGAAACAAGGCCCTGTTCTGCAGGCCATTTGGTTTTCGCTGCAGCTGCTACGATAGGAGCAGAGCCCAAGCCGGATTCGTTGGAATAAATACCGCGGGCGATACCGCTGCGCATTGCCAGCATAATTCCGGCACCGGCAAAGCCGCCTGCTGCCGCAGTACCGTTGAAGGCACCGTCGATAACCAGCTTAATTGCTGCCGGAAGAGCATCAGCATAAAATAGCAGCACAGAAACGGTTACGATAACATAAACAGCAGCCATGAAAGGAACAATCTTGCTTGCTACGTTAGCAATGGATTGCAGACCGCCGATAATAACAACAGCAACAAGAACAGTCAGGATTGCTGCTACAACGTATTCGGAAACGCCAAAGGATACATTAACAATAGAGGTGATTGCATTTACCTGAGTAAAGGTACCGCTGCCCAAGCAGGCAGTCATAACACCGAAGATAGAGAACATTACAGCCAAAGGCTTAAATTTTTTGCCCAAGCCCTGTTCGATATAGTACATCGGACCGCCGGAAGCGTTACCGTTTTCATCATAGGTACGATACTTAACAGCCAGCACGCCTTCGGAATATTTGGTTGCCATACCGAAGAAAGCAGCGAGCCACATCCACAGCAGAGCACCAGGACCACCGAGCTTAATTGCCGTTGCTACGCCAACGATATTACCGGTGCCGACAGTTGCGGCCAAAGCAGTGCACAAAGCCTGAAAGCTGCTTACATCACCTTCGCCCTTGCTGCGGGCGGTAAAAATCAGCTGCAAGGCTTTAGGCAGCTTCATAACCTGAAGCAGACCAAGACGGACGCTCATTAAAATGCCTGTGCCCATAAGCAGCATCATCAAAGGCGGGCCCCAAATGAAGCCATCAATAGAATTCAAAATCTCCAACATAAAAAAATTCCCCCCAGTAAAAATTTAAAACACGTTTACAATTTAAGGCTTTTTCCCGAAGCCCATGTATAGTATTGTATCACATCAATATATAGTGTACAATACTTCACACGATTGTATACACGTATTCTTCTTAACGGCAGGGAATAGTGTGACAAATCACTGCATGCAAAGCAAAAAGCCTCCGTCTGCGGCCAAGGGCCACAGGCAGAAGCTTCTATTCCTTAATCAGCAATGCTTATTTTACTTCGCATTCTACACGTGCCAGAATAAAGCACAAATCAGACAAACGGTTCAGGCAAACCAGAACATTGGGGTTAACCGGTTCGTTTTCAGCCAGACGCAGCAGGCAACGCTCGGCACGACGGGTAGTAGTGCGTGCGATGTCCAGTGCGGCAGCACCTACAGTATCGCCGGGGATAATAAAATGGCCCAGCGGCTGCAGCAGAGAATCAAACTTGTCGATTATATCTTCAAACAGCTTAACGTGTTCTTCTTTGATGTAAGGTTCGGGCAGGTTGAGGCTGGCAATGTCAGCCATCACAGACATGAGCAGCTTTTGTACATTGAAAATGGTTTCACGCACATCCTCACGCGTAACCTGAGCACGTGCCAAACCTAATGCCGAGGAAATTTCATCCACAGTACCATAGGCTTCTACACGCAGGCTTTGCTTGGGAACGCGTTCTCCGGTGTACAAACCTGTAGTTCCTTTGTCACCGGTTCTGGTATAAACAGCAGCTTTCTTCATTTCTGCACCATCCTTTCCGTGAGAGTGTACCCCCTCTCAGTCAGCTCATGGCCGCCGAAAGGCTAAAGTTAATTAGTAAATTTCTTCCGGAGCGAAGAAGTTGTTGATTTCGCGTTCAGCAGCTTCCGGGCTGTCGGAACCGTGAACAATGTTTTCACCGATGCTCAGAGCGAAGTCGCCGCGGATAGAACCGGGAACTGCTTCGATCGGGTTGGTAGCACCGTTCAGTTGACGAACAGCTTTGATAGCGTTTTCGCCGCGGATTACAGCGCAAACCAGCGGAGCGGAGGTAATGAAGTCAACCAGTTCGCCGAAGAAGGGTTTGCCTTCATGCTCAGCATAGTGGAATTTAGCTTGAGCTTCGGTAACTTTAACCAGTTTCAGAGCTGCAACTTGCAGGCCTTTGTGTTCGAAACGAGCGATGATATCGCCGATCAGATTTTTCTTAACTCCATCAGGTTTTACGAGTACGAGTGTTTGTTCCATTTGTAAATCTCTCCTTAAAGTGTAATTAAATTTTTATACTAACCCAGTCACCGATGTGACTTAGAGGTATAGTTGAATTATTAACGGATACCCATTTTTCTTGCCTGCTCACGCAGCAGCTGAACTCTTTCCTCAGTTGCGGGGTGAGTACTGAAAAGCTGCTTGGCATCAACACCGGCAAAGGGGTTGATAATAAACATATGCGCAGTTGCTTCGGTAGCACCGGGCATTACACGACGCTCCGCATAGGCTTCAATCTTCAGCAGGGCATCAGCCAGAGCATTTGGATTGCCGCAAAGCTCACCGCCGGATTTATCTGCCATATATTCGCGGGAACGGGATACTGCCATCTGAATCAGCATAGCTGCTAGAGGCGCCAAAATCATAACCAGAATAGAAGCGATAGGATTACGGCTTTCGCCATCCTCATCACGTCCGCCGCCAAAGAACATACCCCATTGGGCAATCGTGGAAATAGCACCTGCCATAGAAGCGGCAATAGTACTTACCAAAATATCATGATGCATAATGTGACTCAGCTCATGACCCAAAACACCGGCCAACTCTTCCTTGGTCAGCATATCTGCCAGCGCAGTATTTACCGCAACGGCAGCATGCTCCGGATTTCTGCCGGTAGCAAAAGCGTTAGGCACCGGACTATTGATAATATAAACATTCGGCATAGGAATATTGGCTTTTTTAGCCAGCTTTTCTACTATTCCGTACAGCTCCGGCGCACTGTTGCGGTCAACCTGTTGTGCATCATAGTGTGCCAGAACCATCTTATCGCTGTTCCAATAAGCAAAGAAGTTCATTGCCACGCCTACAAAAAGCATTACGGTCATGCCGCGCAGACCACCGAAGAAGTCGCCCAGGAGCATCAGCAGCGCTGTCATTAACGCCATTAAAAACGCTGTTTTCATCTAAGTAATTTCCTCCTCATAAAAGACCTGCACTGTAAACAGGTACAGGCATTAATAGAATACATTTTCAACATATCTATTATAACAAGTAATTACTTATTTTTCAATTTGGGCCTTGATAGAGTTTAACATATTTTCACTGTTTTCACGAACTTTTTTCTTAAGAATAGGATTCAGGAGGCCGGCAATCATCGGAATACCGAACTCAAAATCAACTGCCAGCGTTACCTCGCAGCCGTCAGCCTGCGGTGTAATCAGCCAGGAGCCTTCCATTTTCTTTAAATCACCCTCGGTCTGAGCATAGGTAATTTTCAGCTCCTCAGGATAGAATGTATCGCGCTCGGTCCAGACGATTTTGCGTCCGTCAACATTACTTACCCAATGAGAAACAGTATAATTCTCACCGCGCTCCAAAATTTCTACGCTTACCAGGTCATGCATAAAATTAGGGTAAGCAGCCATATCCTTGATAATATCATAAATTTTTGCACCATCGCCCTTGATGGTGGTTTTGCTCTCTACATAAGGCATAATCTTATCTCCTCTTATAAATCTTCAATAACATCCGCAGTTTCCTTAACAGCACCTCTGAAAGCCTCCAGAACATGGTCGATAACCTCTTTAGGCATAATCAGCGGCGGCTCCATACGGATAACCTTAGGATTGTTCAAGGTATAAGCAACAATAATGTGCTGGTTAATCATCAGGCTCATCAGCATACCGCCGGCACCCTCTTTGGTCAGCTCAATGCCGATCATCATACCTCGACCGCGTACTTCCTTGATAACGGAAGGATATTCCGCAGCGATAGCCTCCAGACCAGCCTTCAGATAAGCACCTGCCTCACGTCCGCGACGCAGCATATCCTCTTCCTTGATAGCCTTGATGGCTGCTACACCGGCAGCGCAGGCCAGCTGGTTACCGCCAAAGGTAGAGGTGTGCAGGAACGGTGCTTCAATAAGACCGGCCCAGGCACGCGGAGTACCGATAATCGCACCTATGGGCATTACACCGCCGCCCAAAGCCTTAGCGCATGCCATCATGTCGGGAGTAACACCGTCATAATTAACGCCGAACCATTCGCCGGTACGGCCGATACCGGTCTGTACCTCGTCGGCAATCAGCAGAGCACCCTTCTTCTCGCAAATTTCCTTCACCTCACGCAGGTAACCTGCAGGCGGAACAATAATGCCGCCCTCGCCCTGAACAGGCTCCAGAATAACGGCAGCGGTATCTTCATCAACAGCAGCATCAACAGCTGCGGCGTCTCCGTATTCTACATGAGTAAAGCCATCCAGCAGCGGTTTAAACGGCTCGCGATACATATCACGGCCGGTAGCAGTTAAGCTGCCAAAAGTTTTGCCGTGAAAAGCATTCTTTGCAGCAACGAACTTTTTGCGTTTTGTTGCCAGACGTGCTACCTTCAGACAGCCTTCAACGGATTCGGTACCGCTATTGACAAAAAAGCTGTACTGCAGCTCACCGGGAGTAATCTCGGCCAATGCCTCCGCCAAATCAGCCATCGGACGGTTGAACAGCACCTTGCCGCACATCGGCATAGCATGCAGCTCTTTTTCCACAGCCTCAACAACCTTCGGATGACGATGGCCTAAAGCAAACATACCGTAACCGCCCAGGCAGTCAATAAACTCCTGACCTTCGCTGTCGGTAATAGTCCAGCCCTCAGCATGGCCTTCAATGCTTGCCAGGCCCATGAAGCGGAACAGCTTTGCCTGAGCGGGATTGATATACTTTTCATATTTACCGATTGTTTCTTCTACATAATTAGACATTTTCTTACCTCGATTCAGTTTATGTAAATTAGAGTTTTGCAAACAGCAGAAAACTTTTTCTTAATAATTACAACTCTTGAACAACACACCAGAGCAAGCAACTAAATATATCGTGCAGCGAATAAAAATTTTAGCAAATGAGTGTCCGGAACCATATGCGGGCGCATCCAAGAAGCGAGTCCGCTGGACGAAGCTGATTGGCTCATGCGCGCCATGCGATAGTGTCCCAAGAAGCAAGCTCGAAGAGCGAGGCTGATTGGTCTGACACGAACCGCTAAACGACGCAACTGTTTGAGCGCTACACCGCACTCATATTGCAAAAACTCTAAGCTTTGCGCGAGTTTTTGCGACGCTTCGTTCTGGTTCCACACGAAATTTGCGTTGTGCCCTGTGGGCACGGGAAAATTTTTTCTGAGCGGAACGATATGTTGGTTGCGCAGTTATCAGGCGCAAACCTTTCTTGCCAACTTCTTTCAGTTATGAAAGAAGCCGAATCTAACTCCAAATCTAAATTTAATACAGCAGTTCCGTCACCGGCACAAAGGTTATCCCCGTCCGCTTAAACTCCGCCGCATACATCTCCCAACATTTGGCAGTATTCGGTCTGGCATGACAGATAGCAATAACGCTGCCATTCTTTTCCGCCATAGCGAAAGCCTTATATATCTGCTGACGAATCGCCTGCACGTCAGAGCTGTTATCCAAAAAGATATCATTGCGGGCAGTAGAAACATCCAGCTGCTGCGCCATATTGCGTGCTACCGACGCAGAATTTGTACGGCTGTCCACAAAGAAGAGCTTCTGACGACGCAGCTCCTGCAAAACAACTCTCATAGTATCCTTATCTGCAGTCGCCTTCGAGCCCTGGTGATTATTTACACCCATCACTCCCGGCAGACTGTTAAGCGCACGCCGCGTCAGGGACAGCTTCTCCGCCGCAGACAAATCCGTACGGATAGTAGCAGCGCCCTCGCTCATAGCACTGCGGTCAATAGGCTCCATCGGCAAGTGCAGCATCGGCACACGCCCCTTAGCCTTCACCATCTCCAGAACATCGCTGCTGTACTGCTTATACGGCAATATCGCATAGCTGAACGGCAGCCCGGTATTCAGCAGCTTGCGCACCGGCGCCATATCATAACCGCAGTCATCAATAACGATGGCTACTTTTCCTCTGAATTGCCTGACGGTCCCCTGCTGCTCCTCTTCTGCCTTTTGCTCCGGTAAATCCTTAACATCCTTATCCTGCTTGGTCAGGTTAATGTTATGGAAGAAAATCACAGTATCCGTTACAAAGCTCTTGCTGCCTGCACCGGCCTTAACCTTAATACCAATTTCAGCCTTATAGGCATCCCATTTTTTATATTTGGCAGGCTTGCCGCTGATATAAACCAGTCCGGCCTGCTCAGCCTTTGTCTGCAGCCAGTCGCAGGCACCGGCAAGGCTTGTACCGGAAGGTACGCCAACTGCCAGCTCACGCTGGTTAATCTGCACTTTGGCACCGGATTCTTCAACCTCAACATCCTTTTTGCCATGATCATTTTCAATCAGCTGCCAATTATTTTTCTGCAGCAAAATATTATCCAACAATCGTTGTGCTTCTATAGATTCATCCAGCAGACTTACCGTCTGCGGCTCGTCACCCTTCTTGTCCAAAACATCCTTCTTGCTGTTGCTGGTGGCATAAAAAAGTCCGCAGCCAATGGCAACAATCGCAATAACCGCTGTTAAAATCAGCACAGCATATTTACTGCCGGAGGATTTTTTCTTGCTCGCTTTTGTCATAGGTGTTCTCCTTTCTAAGCCCGTGGGTGCGTTTTATCGTACACCTCGCGCAAACGCTCCACATCAAGATGCGTATATATCTGCGTGGTGGAAATATCTGCATGTCCCAAAAGCTCCTGCACTATGCGCAGGTCGGTGCCGTTATTTAAAAGATGCGTCGCAAAGGAATGACGCAGCATATGCGGTGTAACGCGCTTGCTGATGCCTGCGCTCTTGCCGTATGCCACAATAATTTCGTAAAAACGCTCCCTTGTCATCGGCCCGCCCCAACCGGTTACAAAAAGCTCTGCAGCCGTATCAGGCTTGCCATGCAGAAGCTGCGGGCGTACCACAGACAAATAATGCTCCAGATAATGCAGCGCAGTACGGCCTAACGGCAACATACGCTCCTTGGAGCCCTTGCCCATAACAATGACATACTGCATCTTCATATCAACATTTTTCACCGGCACATTTACCAGCTCAGACACACGCATGCCGGTAGCATATAAAAGCTCCAGCATTGTCTTGTCGCGATAACCGTCCAAGGTTCCCAAATTAGGCTCATCCAAAAGCCTTTCGACCTCCTGAACGCTCAGCACCTTCGGCAAATGCAGTCCTCTGCTCGCCGCCTCCAGCACCTCGGCAGGATTGCGTCGGATATAACGCTCTGCCGTAAGAAAACGGTAAAACGCCTTAATCGAAGCCAGCTTGCGTGCCACCGTCGAGGCAGCGCGGCCCTCCTGCTTCAACCGCACAAGATAGGCAATCAGCTGCTGTCGCGAAACCTGCAGCAGCTCCTCATCTGCCTTCAGCTGCAGGCTTTTCATCAGCAGGCGCAAATCACGCATATACGCCAGCTGTGTATTTTTTGCCAGTCCCAGCTCTACCGTCAGATATTCCTGAAACAAGGCCAGATAGTCAAACATAAAAACCTGCCTCCATACCGCAAATTCGCCGCTTGTAAATTTTGCCGGATGCAATCTCTTTCAGAAAAAGAAAAACAACGCTTATGCGCCGTTTTTCTTTATAATCATAACTTTATTAATATTCTTTTTTCTCAGGCTGCATAATAGTAATATTAGTTGCCGGAGAAATAGTGGAAATAGCATGCTTGTAAACAAGCTGCTGTTTGCCTTCGTTTTCAATAATAACAGTAAAGTTGTCAAAACCTCTTACTAAGCCACGGATTTGGAAACCGTTCATCAGATAGATGATAACACCCAGGTTTTCCTTGCGAACATGGTTTAAAAAGCTGTCTTGCAAATTCATTGCGGGTTTTACTGAAGTAATCATTAAAAGCCCCTCCTACTCATTTTCGTTATCTCCGGAAGCACAGATTCCTAAAAACCTACACTCCTCTTTATACTTATATTTTACACCGAAATACCACTTTCTACAAGTATTTCGGAAATTTCTGCCACTGCCTGCTTATAATCAGGCTCTTCATCCAAATGCAGCCAGTGAATATACGGCATTTTTTTATACCAGGTAATCTGCCGCTTGGCAAAGTTACGCGTTGCCTGCTTCAGCTTGTCTACGGCAGCCGCGTAATCCATACTGCCGTTAAGATACCATACCATCTGTCTGTAGCCGATGCTCTGCATCGACTGGCACTCGGGCGCTACGCCCTGCTCCAGCAGACTGCGCACCTCCTGCTCCAGACCGGCCTCCAGCATCAAATCCACACGCCTGTTGATGCGCTCGTACAGCGCCTGACGCTCCATCTCCAAACCGATAACTACGGCATCATAAGGACTTTCCTGCGCCCCGTACTGGTTGACAGCCTCGCCCTGCATAGCAGATTCCAGCGCACGGATAACGCGGCGCACATTATTGGGATGAATGCGCTCCGCCTCATGCGGCGCCAGCTCCTGCAGACGCGCATGCAGCGCCAACGCGCCTTTTTCCTGTGCCTCGGCCTCCAGCCTGCGGCGCAGATCGCTGTCCTCATCCGCATTGTTAAAGGCATAATCCTCGAGCAGCGCTTTGATGTACAAACCTGTACCGCCGGCAATTATCGGCAGATGTCCGCGCGCATTGATTTCCGTAATCAGCGCAGACGCACGCTCCTTAAAATCCACAACGCTGAAGGATGCGTCCGGCGGCAGAATATCCACCAGATGATGCGGTACGGCAGCTAGTTCCTCAGCAGTTGGCTTGGCAGTACCGATATTCATATTTTTATAAACCAGCATTGAATCACCGGAAATTATTTCGCCCTGAAACTGCTTGGCAATCTCAATAGCGCAATGACTTTTTCCGGTTGCTGTCGCTCCTAAAATAACAACTACCTTGGGTTTTTGCAACATAAATCACCTTTTTATTATTCCGTACTTAATCCTGCTGTATTTTCCGCCGATAAATTCCTCGCAACCATACTCGCGCAGAATATATTCGCTGCGCTCTTTGATAACCACGCGCGGTGCTACACGCAATGCCAGCTGCAGCGTTTCTGCCGACAGCGCTTCCTCGTAGGAAAGCGGACGCAATGCTTCCATGCCCTTGGCACCGTTGACAGGATGGCGGAACATCGGATCGAAATAAACAACGTCAAAGCTGTCCGGTGCACACTGCGTCAGATAATCCTCCGCCAGCGCCTGCACCGGCTGAATCCGGCGCAATGCCGCCGTCAGGTCAGCATCCTCGGCAACATAATTTTTAAGGCCATAGCTCACGGCAAAATACAGCAGCGGTGAAGCCTCCAACCCCACAACCGTTCCATCCTCACCGACAGCATAGGAGCTGATGGCGGCATCCGCCGCCAGGCCCAGCGTAGCATCCAGCACTCTTTTCCCCGGACGCAGGTCCAACGCCGTCAGCAAATGCTCCGTCGCGCTACGTTTCAGCTGCTGCAGACGCAGCACCGCCATACCAGGATGATAGGCAAAGCTGCCTGCGGCACTGTGAATACGCGGACCGTCCTTTTCGCCCACAACCAGCGCCGCCAAGTCATGTTGCGCCATAAGCTCGTCTACGCCCATATTGTGCGGACGCTCCACATAAAGTGCGCCCAGCTGCTCCGCCCAGGCCCTAGCCTGAGCTGCAGCGGCGCTGCCTGTAGCATTTCTGGCCGTTGTTACGCCAATTTTGCCTGTAAGCATTAAAAGCCCGTCCTTTTAAACATTTTATACAGCTGATTGCTGTCAATTTCAATCATGCAAGGTCTGCCGTGTGGGCAGGTAAAGGGATGCGTAGTATTGCACAAATCAATAATCAGCTGACGCATCTGCCGCATATTCAGCAGCTGTCCTGCCTTAATCGCTGCCTTGCAGGCAGTCATGTGCAGCACCTCCTGCCGCAAATCACTGCCGTTGACATTACGCATTTCCCGCAGCATTTTGCTGATAGCGTTGATAAAATCCTCAGCAGAATCTGCCTTGATATCCGCCGGCAAACTGCTCACGCGCAGCAAGCTTTCGCCGGCGCTGGCAGCATCCACACCCAAAGCCAGAAATTCATCCCTGTGCTCCTCAATCAACGCAATATCATCGGCAGCCATATCCACATACAACGGCATCAAAAGCTGCTGCGACGGAATCTGCTCATGCGAAGCCACAAGCTTGTCATAAAGAATGCGCTCATGGGCAGCATGCTGATCAATAAGATAAAGCGTTGTTTCGCTTTGGGCAATAATAAATGTTTTATCAACCTGACCAATCGGCCAGATAGTATCCATACCGCTGTCGGTATCGGTAAAAGCAATAGTTTCCCTGTCAGCCGCAGGTGCAGCCTCCGCCGGCTGCGGCTTAGCAAATTCGCTGCGCGCCTCATGCACCTCCAGCACAGGCTCCTGATATCCCTTGCTGTAAGAAACTGTTGCGGCGGTTTGAGTGAAATCATCAAACGGCTGCCACATTGTCTGCTGCTCTCCCTGCTCTTTTTTTACAGCAGGCACAGGCTGTTCAGGCACCAGTAAACTTTCGGAAGCAGTTGCAAGCTGCGCATCTTCCTTGCGCTCCGGCGTTTTAAAAATCGGCTCTGCACCGCTCTTGAACACAGGCTGCGGCGCCTGATACGCCGGCTTAGGCTGGGGTGCAGGTGTAACCGGAGTTGAAATAGATTGTGGCTTCACAAACACATTCAGCTCTGAATCCGGCAGCAGCGTTACCTGCGTCTTTTTGGCGCTCATCGGCTTCGTCAGCGCATCGGTCAGCGCCTTATACATAGCCTTGTAAATAAGACTATCATCACTGAATTTGATTTCGCTCTTCTGCGGATGCACGTTAACATCAACACTGGCTGTATCAACCTTTAAATTGATGACAGCAAAGGGAAAGCCGCTTTTGGGAATCTGCGACTGGTATGCATGGTCCATAGCCTTGGAAAGCATCTTGCTGCCGATGCAGCGGCCGTTAACGAAGAACGTCTGCCACTGGCGTGTTCCCTTCAACAGCGTAGGCTTGCCGATAAAGCCGCTAATTCTTACCTTAGGATCGTTCAGCGATACCTCCAAAAGGTTTTCAGCAACATTCTTGCCGTACAGTGCTCTGATAGCATGCTCTAAATCTCCGTCACCGGGAGTACTGAGCACCTCTTTATCATTGTTCACCAGCTTAAAACGCACATCAGGACGCGAGAGCGCCAGCCTTGTCAACAGCTCGCTGATATAACGTCCCTCGGTGCTCACGGTTTTCAGGAATTTACGGCGTGCAGGCAC